>DAINNQ010000256.1:0-4352 GCA_036735825.1 Alteromonadaceae bacterium
AACCATAACAAGCCCATGCACGGCATGACTAAAAAGATCATCTGCTCGCCAAAGTTACTGGCGATTGCTCCGCCAATAACGCCACCAGCAAAAGCACCCATAAATTGACTGCTTGAATAAACCCCCATCACACTGCCTTTTACGCCAGCAGGGGCAATGCGCGATAAAATTGAAGGCATGGTCGCTTCTAAATAATTAAACGCGGTGAAAAATAACATCACTGAAATAACTAATGACATTAAAGTTGGCGGCAAATACCACAGCAATATTAAGGTGAATGAAAATAACAAAACGGCAGAAGAAAACATCTGTTTTTCTTTTTGCTTTTTAATGGCAAAAATCATAAACGGCACCATTAAGAAAAATGAGCCGAGCAAGGTAGGCAAGTATAACTGCCAATGATCCGCTAGCTCCAAACCCGCATTAACAAATTGTTTAGGTAAAGTAACAAAACACGCGGTTAACGCCATGTGCAAAATAAAAACACCAATGTTCAGACGAAATAGCTGTGGATGTGTGATTAATTTGCCAATTTGATCGGGCAGTGCAATGTTGTCGCCACGCGGTGCTTTATTGACAGAATATGGCACCATAAATTGGATCATAAACATTGCCGCAACTGTTAATATTGCTGTTACCCAAAACAGTCCGCTTAAACCAAATGATTGCGCGACAATAGGCCCTATCACCATGGCAGCGGTAAATGACAAGCCAATAAACATACCTATGGTAGCCATCACTTTCGGTCGTTGTTCTTCCCTACTTAAATCAGCCGCTAACGCAAGTACCGCACTGGCAATAGCGCCTGTGCCTTGTAGCGCACGTCCTGCAACAACGCCGTAAATGGTTTCAGAAAGAGCAGCAACAATGCTACCAAGTAAAAATATCGCTAAGCCCACTAAAATAATCGGTTTACGACCAAATTTATCTGACAAAATTCCCATCGGAATTTGCAATAACGCTTGTGTTAAACCATAAGCACCAATCGCCAAGCCAATCCATATCGGACTAAAACCAATCAGTTGCTCTCCGTAAATAGCAAATACGGGTAAAATCATAAATAACCCGAGCATGCGCAAGCCAAATACGGCGGCTAATGAAAACGCGGCTTTTTTTTCTATGCTATTTAATCCTGAACTGCTCATTTTGCTATTTCTCAAGCCTGTCTTTAGTGGGGAAAATCGGCGCTAGTTTATCACGACAATTCCTTGAACAAAAATAGAGATTTAGGGTGATGTTTGAATAGTTATTATGCAATAATATGCGGCTGTAATTTATACTGGGTGGAATATGAAAAATATCGAAGTTCGAGGCGCACGGACTCACAATCTTAAAAATATCAGTTTAGACATTCCTCGCGACAAACTTATTGTCATTACTGGCCTCTCAGGCTCAGGAAAATCGTCTTTAGCTTTTGATACTTTATATGCTGAAGGTCAACGCAGATACGTTGAATCTCTCTCTGCCTACGCTCGTCAATTTTTATCGTTAATGGAAAAACCTGATGTTGATCACATTGAAGGTTTATCGCCCGCTATTTCTATCGAGCAAAAATCTACCTCTCATAATCCGCGTTCAACGGTAGGCACAATTACCGAAATTTATGATTATTTACGATTACTTTATGCTCGCGTTGGTGAGCCTCGTTGTCCTACTCATAATCAACCGCTTGCTGCGCAAACAATTTCTCAAATGGTTGATAAAGTCCTTGAGTTAGAAGAAGGCACCAAGGTCATGGTGCTTGCGCCAATCGTTCAAAACCGTAAAGGTGAACATGTAAAATTACTCGATAATTTAGCCGCTCAAGGTTATATCCGCGCAAGAATTGATGGCGAAATTTGTGATTTATCTGATCCACCCACCCTCGAACTTCACAAAAAACATACCATTGAAGTGGTTGTTGACCGTTTAAAAGTACGTGAAGACATTCAACTGAGACTCTCTGAATCTTTTGAAACCGCTTTAGGCTTAACCGCTGGCACCGCGAAAGTCGCTTTTATGGACGAGCCAAAACGCGAAGAATTACTGTTTTCGGCAAACTTTGCTTGTCCGCATTGTGGTTACAGCATGCAAGAACTTGAGCCGCGTTTATTTTCATTTAATAACCCAGTGGGTGCTTGTCAAACTTGTGACGGTTTAGGCACACAACAGTTTTTTGATCCTTCACGCGTCATCGCTAACCCAGAATTAAGCCTTTCTGGCGGTGCTATTCGTGGCTGGGATAAACGTAATTTTTATTATTTTCAAATGTTGCAAGCCCTAGCTGAGCATTTTGGTTTTAAAGTAGATAAACCATTTAAAGAATTAGCGAAAGAGCATCAAGAAGTTGTGCTGCGTGGTAGTGGCAAACAAGAAATTGAATTTAAATACATGAATGATCGGGGCGATATTGTTATTCGCAAACACCCATTCGAAGGTATTTTAAATAATATGGATAGACGCTATCGCGAAACAGAATCAAACGCGGTGCGTGACGAACTCGCCAAATATTTAAATAGTCAACATTGCCCTGATTGTGATGGTTCAAGATTACGTTTAGAAGCGCGCAATGTTTTTATCAGCGAGACACCGCTACATAAAGTTGCCGAGCTTGCCATAGCCGACGCCTTAGCGTTTTTCCAAGGTTTGGAGTTAACAGGGCAAAAAGGCCAAATTGCTGAAAAAATTCTTAAAGAAATTAATGATCGCTTAGGCTTTTTAGTTAACGTTGGCCTAAATTACCTTAACTTGTCTCGTAGTGCAGATACTTTATCGGGCGGTGAAGCGCAACGTATTCGTTTAGCCAGTCAAATTGGTGCTGGTCTTGTGGGAGTGATGTACGTTCTAGATGAACCGTCAATTGGTCTTCATCAGCGTGATAATGAACGATTATTAAAAACCCTTATTCATCTGCGTGATCTTGGTAACACAGTGATTGTGGTTGAGCATGACGAAGATGCCATTCGCGCTGCTGATTATGTCATTGATATTGGCCCAGGCGCGGGTGTTCATGGCGGTGAAATTATTGCCCAAGGTAACGTCGACGACATTTTAAAATGTGAACACTCACTTACTGGGAAGTATTTATCTGGTAGAGAAGAGATTGAATTACCGAAAAAACGCACGCCGTTTGACAAAAATAATGTCGTTAAACTTAATGGCGCTACAGGTAACAATTTAAAAAACGTTGATTTAGTGATCCCTAACGGTTTAATGACCTGTGTAACAGGTGTTTCAGGTTCAGGTAAATCAACTTTAATTAATGATACGTTATACAAACTTGCTCATATTCAACTCAATGGTGCAACGCTTGATGAACCAGCTCCTCACAAGTCAATTGAAGGGTTAGAGTTACTTGATAAAGTGATTGATATTGACCAAAGCCCAATTGGTCGAACTCCACGTTCAAACCCTGCAACCTACACGGGTATTTTCACCAATGTACGAGATATTTTCGCTGGTACACAAGAAGCCCGTTCGCGCGGTTATAAACCCGGACGCTTTAGCTTCAATGTTAAAGGTGGACGTTGCGAAGCTTGTCAGGGTGATGGCGTGATTAAAGTTGAAATGCACTTTTTGCCTGATGTTTATGTACCTTGTGATGTGTGTCATGGCAAACGCTATAACCGCGAAACATTAGAAGTTAAATACAAAGGAAAAAATATTCACGAAGTGTTAGATATGACCATTGAAGACGGCTTCGAATTTTTCTCTGCAATTCCAGCGGTAAAACGTAAACTACAAACCTTAATGGATGTTGGCCTAAGCTACATTAAATTAGGGCAATCAGCGACAACCCTTTCAGGTGGTGAAGCGCAGCGTGTGAAACTTTCAAAAGAGTTATCAAAACGCGACACTGGAAAAACGCTTTATATATTAGATGAGCCAACAACAGGTTTGCATTTTCATGATATAAAACAGTTACTGCATGTGATTCATCGTTTACGCGATCATGGCAACACCATAGTAGTGATTGAGCATAATTTAGACGTAGTAAAAACCGCGGATTGGATTGTTGACTTAGGCCCAGAAGGCGGCTCTGGCGGTGGTGAAATTTTAGTAGCAGGCACACCAGAACAAGTGGCTGAGCATAAAACCTCACACACGGCGAGATTTTTAAAACCCTTGCTTAAGCAAAAAAGCTAAAAGCAGAAATCAGAAAAACATCCTCTCTTTTGCATACACTAAAAAACGAGCCGTTAACGCTCGTTTTTTATTTTCTGCTTCATTACATCATTAATTATTTAAGAAAATGCTGGGCAAATTTTTCTAGCGACGGATGATTTGGGTCTGAGAAATGTGCAACTTTTAACACTTCGCCACTCGGAGCAATAAAAACGACACCTGGCGTTCCGTTAATACCATATGTTTCG
>DAINNQ010000257.1:0-4351 GCA_036735825.1 Alteromonadaceae bacterium
ATCAATACCTTCATTGCTACTAGCCATAGTCATTGTCGCTATTTTAGGGCCAGGATTGAGTAATACATTGTGGGCAATCGTTATGGTGTTGATTCCGCAATTTATTCATATTACCCGTAATGCTGTAGAAGAAGAATTTCAGAAAGACTATGTATTAGCTTCCCGTTTAGATGGCGCAAATTCACTGAGAATTCTTCATTATTCTATATTTCCTAATATTATTGAGAAAATAATCAGTCAGGCTACTCTCGCACAATCAGCAGCAATATTAGATATTGCCACCCTAGGTTTTCTAGGGCTTGGTGCGCCTATTCCTATGCCTGAATGGGGAGCCATGCTAGCAAACGGTATCGATCTATTTTATATCGCTCCTTGGACAGTTTATTTACCTGGTTTAGCCATTCTCCTTTCAGTTATCGCAACCAATTTAGTAGGTGAAGGTATGCGTCACGCGTTAAAAGTGCGGAAGGAAAGTTAATGAATTTACTCGATGTTAGAAATCTTTCCATTCGGTTATTGTCACAAAACTCTTCTATTCTAGCTGTTGATAGAGTCAGCTTAACGATGAAAGAAGGTGAAGTTAGAGGTTTAGTGGGAGAATCAGGCTCGGGGAAATCTTTACTCGCACAAGCGATTATGGGGGTACTGGATGACAAATGGCAAGTTGATGCAGATAGATTTCATTGGCGAGGCCAAGATTTAATGCGGCTTTCCATCGCTGAGCGAAAAGCGATTATCGCTCGAGATGTCGCGATGATATTTCAAGAGCCTATGGCTTGTTTAGATCCAACAACCACCATCGGTGAACAACTAGAAGAAGCCGTTGATAAAGAACAGCTGTCAGGTTTCTTTTGGCAAAAACGCCAACAGCGTAAACTTGCGGCAATCAACCTGCTACATAAGGTTGGCATTAAAAATCATAGCGAATGTATCAATAGCTTTCCTCACCAACTGACAGAAGCACTTTGTCAACGCGTCATGATAGCTATGGCGCTTGCAAGTAGACCTCTGCTGTTAATCGCTGACGAACCAACAGCAGCAATGGAAAGTACCAATCAAGGGCAAATATTTCGCCTTCTCGCTAGCTTGAACCAATTGA
This sequence comes from Alteromonadaceae bacterium, assembly GCA_036735825.1. Lineage (GTDB taxonomy): Bacteria > Pseudomonadota > Gammaproteobacteria > Enterobacterales > Alteromonadaceae > DAINNQ01. The sequence goes on from DAINNQ010000257.1 coordinate 1,100, forward strand.
AAAATATGTCGATATTATTGATCAGCCATGATCTTGAGAATGTGACTCATTGGACAAACACTATAACGGTTATGTATAGCGGTCAATTTGTTGAAGCAGGCACAACAGAGCAAATTTTTAATCAACCCTATCACCCATATACGCGTGCATTGGTTGACAGTAGTCCTAAATCAAACTTTGATATTCCCGTTAAATCAAGGTTAATGACTTTACCTGGTAGTATTCCAATTTTGCAGCATTTACCTATTGGTTGTCGTTTAGGACCTAGGTGTCCTAAAGCACAAAAAATTTGTGTGAATTCGCCTAAAATAAAAAACTTTCATGGTCATCAAGTCAGTTGTCATTATCCGCTAAAAGGTAATTGTTGATCATGACTAAGCTTTTATCCGTCAGTAACTTAAGTAAATATTATAAGCTCAATAACTTTTGGTATAGCCGTAAAACGATTAATGCGTTAGAACCCATATCTTTTTCCATTCAGGCACATAAAACATTAGCCATCGTCGGGGAAACTGGCTCTGGAAAATCAACATTAGCTAAATTACTTGTCGGTGCTGAAAAACCTTCCACGGGTAATATCAAACTCAACGGACAAACCTTACAACACGGTAATTTTAAACAAAGATGCCAGCATATTAGAATGATTTTTCAAGACTCTGGCACAACATTAAATCCAAGCTTAACAATTCATCAATTACTCGACGAGCCTTTGTTATTAAATACGGAGCTTGATGAAACTCAAAGAACGCAATTAATTAGAGAAACATTGCAAAAAGTCGGTTTATTAGCAGACCATATGAGTTTTTACCCACACATGTTCTCAGGCGGACAAAAGCAGCGCATATCATTAGCTAGAGCGATTATTTTACAGCCGCAAGTAATAATTCTTGACGAAGCTCTTGCAGCCTTAGACCCTTCATTACGGTCACAAATGATCAACTTATTACTCGATTTACAACAACAAATGGGGCTAGCCTTTGTGTTAATTTCCCATAATCTTGGCATCGTTAGACATTTTAGTGATGAAATGATGGTGCTCTGCCAAGGACGAGTGGTGGAATATGGTAATACAACCAAGCTGCTAAAAAACCCAAAACATAAATACACGAAAAAATTAATCGCCAGTCAGCATTTTCAATTATTAAGAAAATAACCCTCTAAGTATTTAGCAATTTAATTTTATAAATAATTAAACTGAAAGGTAATTTGAATTCTGCAAAGTTTTTACATTAACTTTGCCTGAGAATAAGAAAAATCATTCATCAAAAAAGGCTGCAATTGCAGCCTTTCTCATTCATATCTTAAACGAAAATTAATTTAATCAACTAAAACTGGTTAGTTGCGGCAACCGTTTGACGTTTAGTAATTTTCGCATTGTCGCGTAATGCTTGAACATAATTCTGATAAGCCGACTGTGCTAATTGCTGCGTATATTGCGCAGAAAAGTTAGCAGGTGCTGTTGCAGTATCACTGGTAGTAACCGCTTGCACTTCTAAAAGAGCTAAATCACCATTATTTAAACTCACTGTTGTCGCTGACACAGTCCCCTCTTTTGGATGAGGTAATTTAAATGCTTCATTAGCTAAATTGTTATCAAAGTCATTGCCATAGCGAGCAATAGCGGCTTTGCTCTCAAAAGCTGAATGATGAGCGGTTAATTGCTCAGTAATATCATTGCCAGCTTTAAAAGAAAGTAATAATTCATCCGCTAATAATTGTGCTTGTTCACTCGCTTTTTGTGCGACTAGCGCTAATTTAATCTCATCTTGAACTTCAGCTAGAGGTTTAATATTCGCAGCTTGATATTGATTAACTCGTAATACGATTGCTAATGAATCACTTACTTCGATAATGTCAGAATTTAATTGCTCATGTACTATCATGTCAGAAAAAGCAGCGTCAATAAGCTTAATATTGTCAAATGGCGCAGCATTGCCAAATCGAGATAACCAATCAGATGTTTGAACTTGTACACCAACAGCATTAGCCGCATCTTCTAAACTATCTGGATATTCAAAGCTTAATTGTGCAGCCTGTTGCTGTAATTCAAAAAACTTATCTGCAGCTTTTTGAGTGCTAACTGTTGAGCGTAACTCTTCTTGCACGTCACTTAATGCTTTTACTTCTTCAGCTTTAAGTTTAGTTAATTTGATCAAATGAAAACCAAATTCAGTTTCAACAACATCACTGACTTGATCAACTGATGCAAGATTAAAAGCCGCTTCATCAAATGTTTCGTCCATCAAGCCTTTTTCAAGCCAGTCAAGATCACCGCCATTTTCACCACTAAAAGTATCTGCTGATAATTCACTTGCTAAGGCTGCAAAATCTTCACCACCATCAATACGTGCTTTAATTGCTTCAATTTGAGCTTCAGCAGCAGCTTTATCTTCACCAAATTCAATTAAAATATGAGAAACTCGGCGTTGCTCTTCTTGGCGGAAATTAATGATGTTTTCTTGATAATAAGCTTCAACATCAGCGTCAGAAACTTCAATCGTTTGAGCAATATCATTAACATCAATGGCAAGATAGTTAATTTTTACTTTTTCTTGATTTTCAAAACGTTGCTGATTCGCTAAATAATAATCATTAATTTCATTATCAGAAACTTCAATACCCTGTTCAAATTGCTTTGCCGAAATAGTAGCAAAACGAATATCACGTTTTTGATCTTGTAAAGCGCTTAATTGCTCTTCTAAATAAGGAACAGCAAACTCGCTCGCAACTAAGGCTTGGGTAAGTTGACGACGTGTCATTTCTGTTCGTAAGTAATCACGAAAATCAGACGATTGATAAAAACCAGCTTGGTTAATTAACGCTAAATAGCGATTATTATCGAATTTACCTTCAACTTGGAACTCTGGCATTTCACGAATAGTTTGTTTAAGTCTGCTATCGGAAATACGAATGGCCATGTCGCTTGATGCTTGATCAACTAATGCTTGATTAATTAAGCTATCAACAACGCTATTTCGAAAGTTTGCCATGTAGTTAGCGTCGTTTGATAAAGTATCAAACATATCACCAAACTGCTGAGCCATGCGATTTCTTTGGCTCTGGTAAGCTTTATCAAAATCAGCTTGTGATATTTTTTCACCGTTCACTTCGGCTACCGAGGTGTCAACACTATTGGTGTAGCTACCAATACCCGCTACAGCAAACGTTAAAATTATAAAACCAAGTATAATTTTAGCGACCAATCCTTGAGAATTTTCTCTAATATTTTCTAACATCTTTTTCTCTTTACAC
>DAINNQ010000258.1:0-4340 GCA_036735825.1 Alteromonadaceae bacterium
AAAACAACAGATTAGCGAACAATAAAATATTGGCGCAAAACATGAATAGTAAATACGCAAGTTTGAAAAATTTAAATTGAATGAGGAAGTAGTTATGGGTGTTTTTTCAAGATTTACAGATATTATTAATTCAAATATCAATAGTTTATTGGATAAAGCAGAAGATCCAGCAAAAATGGTGCGCTTGATCATTCAAGAAATGGAAGACACGTTAGTTGAAGTTCGCTCTACATCAGCAAAAACTTTAGCGGATAAAAAAGAGTTGTCACGTCGTGCTGAACGTTTTACAAAAGAAGCCGAACAATGGCAAGAAAAAGCAGAACTTGCATTAAGCAAAGGGCGTGAAGATTTAGCAAGAGCCGCTTTGATTGAAAAGAAAAAGTGTGTTGAAAATGCTAAATCTTTAGCCGATGAGCTATCTTATGTTGATGAGCATATTGTTAAACTACAAAGTGAAATCTCACAACTTCAAGATAAATTGGCTGATGCCAAAGCTCGTCAAAAAGCTATTATCATGCGAGAAAAAACCGCAACGTCTCGCCTAAAAGTGAAAAGAAATATTGACAGTGATCGCGTAAATGATGCGTTAAGTCGATTTGATAGTTATGAACGAAAAATTGATGATATTGAAGCACAAGTAGAATCATACGATATGGGCAGTAAGTCGTTAGCCGATGAGATAGCAGATCTAGAAGCTGATGAGCACATAGATGATGAGTTAGCAGAATTAAAAGCTAAACTAAAATCAACTAAGAAATCTAAGTAATCATTAACACTATAAAGCAGAATCTGTATTCAAGGTAAGGAGAAGTATTGTGGAAGAAATTATCGTAGCCCCCGTTATCATTTTTATGTTGGTTGTTGCTCCAATTTGGCTAATTCTTCATTATCGTAGTAAGCGTCAGATCAGCCAAGGATTTAGTGAAGAAGAATATATTCAGTTGTCTGAACTGTCTGAATTAGCAGACAAAATGGCAGATAGAATTAAAACACTTGAATCGATTCTTGATGCTGAAACTCCAGATTGGAGGAATAAAGTATGACCTTAAAAAGCCGAGGGGAATTATATCGTAACCCCAGTCAAGGTAAAATTGCTGGGGTGTGTGCGGGATTAGCAGAATATTTTGGCTGGGAAACATGGCTAGTTCGTATCTTAGTGGTATCGGGTGTGTTGCTTGGAATGGGATGGTTCATTGTTATCTATATAGCGGCATGGTTTATTTTAGATAAAAAAAATGGCAAAACGAACAAAACGGCTAGCAGAGTCAAAGAGCAAGTGGTAGAAGCGGCTCAAAATGTTGTTGATGATATAACAACCGAGTCAATTAAAGTTAAGTCTCGTATTTGGCAAGCTGGTGAGCCACCTAAACAAGCATTTCATGATATTAGACGAAAGTTTCAAAGTTTAGAACGTGAACTGCGTAAGATTGAAAGATACGTAACGTCACCAGAATTTACTGTCTCGCGAGAAATTAACAAACTGTAAATTAATTTATCAGCAAAAAGCGGCATCAGCCGCTTTTTTTATTTTCATTCGTTTGTTAAAACACTGTGAAATTTAAAGAAAAATCGTTAGTATTCATCCGCAAGTGTTCCATTTATTACTGACAGAGTCCAATTGATTTATGGCATTCATAAAAAAAGAAACCGTCGATTTTTTTAAGCACAAAGCTAATGAGTTGGTCAATCGAACGTTAGATCAACATATAAATTTGGCAGTGACAGGATTAAGTCGAAGTGGAAAAACAGCGTTTATTACTTCCTTTGTCAATCAATTGATTAATGAAAATAGTGGCTCTCAGCTAGACTTTTTTAATGTTATTCATCAAGGGCGCTTTATTGCTGCTAAACGTGTTCCGCAAAAAAACCTTCATATAGCAAGATTTGAATATGAAAAAGCGATGCAAAGTTTCGCTGGAGATTCCCCACAATGGCCTCAACCTACACACGGTATAAGCGAGTTACGTTTAGCAATAAGGTATCAACCACAAGATTCATTATTAAAATATGCAACTGACACTGTGACGCTCTATGTTGATATTACTGATTACCCAGGAGAGTGGTTATTAGATTTACCTCTATTAAATCAAACATTTGAACAGTGGAGTAATACAACAAGTGAATTATTAAATCAGTCACCTAGACGTGAAAAGTCAGAAGACTTTCTTAAAAAAGTAGCAGCATTAGACCCATTTGAAATAATTGATGAAGAAAAGCTTGCTGAACTTGCTAAAGAATACACAGATTTATTAATGCATTTTCGTCATAACATGGGATTGTCGGTCATACAGCCGGGCCGCTTTATTTTACCAGGTGATTTAGCAGGAGCGCCTATTTTACAGTTTTTCCCGTTTACTCATTTTAAAAATATCAATATTGATGAGTATCAAAATGCGGGTGATGACACACTTATTGGCATGCTAAGAGCACGCTATATTGAATATAAAGAACGAGTAGTAAAAGCTTTTTATAAACAACATTTTGTCAATTTTGATCGGCAAATTATTTTAGCCGATTGTTTAACTCCGTTAAATGCAGGGCCTGAAAGCTTTGCTGATTTGCAATATGCATTAAACCTAATAATGGAAAGCTTTAACTATGGTAAGTCAGGTTTATTCACACGACTCTTTTCACCCAAAATAGATAAACTTTTATTTGCGGCGACAAAGGCTGATCATGTCACACCAGAGCAACATGCCAATTTAACTCAATTACTCAATCAACTCGTGCATAAAAGCCGTCATCAGCTTAATTTTGATGAAATTAATATGGCTACCTTAGCCATTGCTTCGGTCAAGGCAACCAAATCAGGTCAAAGTAAGTATCAAGGTAAGGATATTCCTGTTATCCAAGGACGTTCATTAGCCAATGGTGAGCTTATTACCCTGTTCCCAGGAGCCGTTCCTAGTAACATTCCTACGAAAGATTATTGGCAATCTAGACAGTTTAACTACCTTGCTTTTTCGCCTATAGAGAGCACTCTTGAACATCAAAGTTTGCCGCATCTGCGGATGGATCAAGTATTAGAATTTTTGTTGGGAGATAAAATTAAGTGAATGATTTAAAAGATAAACCTCAACAGCAAATATTGTTTGATGAAATTAATGTTGAAAATTTAACTGAAGATGCTCCGACTTTTGATGAACAAGTTGTGATCGATAACGATAGGCTAACCGAGTTAGAAGAACCTGTTGATATTGTCATTGAAAAGAGCACAGCTGAAAAGCCAAATTGGTTATGGCGCATAGCAGTCTTGTTGCTATTTGTTTTGGTCACTATAGAAACTGTAGAGTTTTTTATTTTAGGGTTCGCAAAAGAGCCTTTAATTGCCAGCTTATATGGCGCACTTTTGTTTATTCTTACAGTCATTACAGGAAGAAGCTTAGTTCGAGAGTATATTGGTTTAAGGCAATTTAAACGTCGACGAAAAATGCAAGTCGATGTCAATAAGAGCCTGATGCAAGAAAGTCATGCCCAAAGCGCGCAAACCTTATGTAAAACCATCACGGCCCAATTACCTTGTGATTTATCATCAAAATCAGCTGTTTCATGGGATGAACAACAACTGGCAGAATTAACTGATGCCGAAATAATACGTTTGTATTCTAGAAAGGTGTTAACAACGGTTGATCAAAAAGCGCTTGACAAAGTGGGTAAGTTTTCAACAGAAGCAGTTGTTTTAGTTGCACTAAGCCCACTTGCTATTGTCGATATGTTGTTGATGGTTTGGCGCAATTTTAAGATGATCGACGAGATCGCACATTTATATGGTCTACGGTTAAGTTATTGGTCAAGAATTAAATTAATTAAGCAAGTATTCGTCAATATGGTGTATGCAGGCGCAAGTGAGCTGATTGCCGATATTGGAACCGATTTGTTAGGCGCTGATTTATTAGGAAAACTTTCAGCTCGATTAGCGCAAGGCTTAGGTGCGGGTATGTTAACAGCGCGTTTAGGTTTAAAGACGATGCAATTGTGCCGCCCAATTCCATTTGAAAATGACGCACCTAAACTTAAAGATGTAAGAAAAAAATTGATAGGGCAAATCAAACAGCTCGTAGATAAAAATAATTAAAATAGACGCTTAATTAATTCGGTTAGATAGTACCTTCTTAATTGAATGAATTTAGAGGACTAATTTAGTGGCGTAAAGTAGCCTAACTTTATGATATTAAATAGTAATTTATTCACTGTAATCTTTGATGTAAAAATTACCATACAAAAAAACACATCGTACAAAAAATGACCGAATATAATTTGGTGACCAAAGCTTATCGCATGAATTATGATGCATACAATTAAGGATTTAAGAAAAAACTCTTACTTCATTTAAGATAAGT
>DAINNQ010000259.1:0-4313 GCA_036735825.1 Alteromonadaceae bacterium
CGCAGTTTTTATTGAAAATCAGTAAGCGATGACAATACGACCATCAGGATATTATTTAAAGCGATATATACAGGTATACAATATATTAAAAAAATCATCTACAACTCATAGTTTTTTTATGAGAAAATAACGCGTTTTTCACCTCTATACACTAGGAATTATGACTGCATCACTTATTGACGGCAAAGCCATTGCCCAACATTTACGAACGACGGTAAAAGAGAAAGTAGCTGAGCGAATCGCACAAGGTAAACGCGCTCCTGGCTTAGCAGTGATCCTTGTCGGTAATGATCCTGCCTCTGAAGTGTATGTAGGAAGCAAACGCAAAGCATGCGAAGAAGTAGGTTTTGTATCACGTTCATATGATCTCCCTGTTACCACTTCACAGCAAGAATTATTAGATTTAGTCATTGCTCTTAATAATGACGATGCAATAGACGGCATATTAGTACAATTACCGTTACCTGCTACGTTAAATGCAAATTTAGTCATTGAAACTATTGCTCCAAATAAAGATGTAGACGGTTTCCACCCTTCAAATGTCGGTAAGTTAGCCCTTCGTCAACCTGGACTTAGACCATGTACGCCAAAAGGCATCATGACGTTAATTGAATCCACGGGTATTAAACCTCATGGCTTAGACGCATTAGTTGTTGGTGCTTCTAATATTGTTGGCCGTCCTATGACGTTAGAATTATTACTTGCGGGTTGCACCATTACGACAACACATCGTTTTACTAAGAATTTAGAAGATAAAGTACGTAATGCTGATTTAATTGTTGTCGCAGTTGGCAAACCTGAATTTATTCCAGGTGAGTGGATAAAAGAAGGTGCAATCGTTATTGATGTAGGTATTAATCGATTAGAGAACGGTACTTTAGTGGGTGATGTTGAATTTGATGTGGCTAAAAATAGAGCCAGTTATATTACCCCAGTGCCTGGTGGAGTTGGCCCAATGACAGTAGCAAGCTTAATTGAAAACACTTTAATCGCCTGCGAACAGTTTGGGAAATAGCATCCCCCAGTTAGCTGAACATTAATTGCTCGATTTATGCAAAAGATAATAAAAAAACCAGCTCAGCTGGTTTTTTTGTATTTATCTCAGAGTGTTAAAAAAGCAGGTCTTAAAAATCCACTTTCACAAGCTTTGTATTTCAAAGAATTATGCTTTTCGCCAAGTCGTTTTCCCTGCACTATCTTCAAGGATAACATTTAACGCTTTTAACTTGTCACGCGCATCATCAGCAGCGGCCCAATCTTTGTTAGCTCGGGCATCGTTACGTTGTTTAATTAACGCTTCAATTTCAGCTACTTCTTCATCATTGCCTTCACCTTGAAGGAATTCAGCAGGATCAAGTTGCAATAAACCAAGTAAACCACCTAAACCTTTTAATATTGACGCTAATTCAACCGCTTCATTACTATTAGCTTGTTTTGCGACATTTAGTTGTTTAGCAACTTCAAACAAAACCGATAAAGCTTCAGGCGTGTTAAAATCATCATCCATCGCTTTACAGAAATTAACAACAAATGGATTGTTTTTATCTAAAGATACTTCATCACTAACAGGAACATCTCTTAGCGCAGTATAAATTCTTTCAACCGACGCACGCGCCTGCTCTAGGTTATCAGTAGAATAATTTAACTGACTTCGATATTGCCCTGTTGTTAAAAAGAATCGTGTGGTTTCAGCATCATACTTAGCTAAAACATCTCTGATGGTGAAAAAGTTATTTAGCGACTTTGACATTTTTTCTTGATCAACTTGTACCATCCCTGTGTGCACCCAATAATTCACATAAGGGGTATCAAGCGCGCAACAACTTTGCGCTACTTCGTTTTCATGATGAGGAAACTGTAAATCTGAGCCGCCACCATGGATGTCAAAATGTTTACCCAGCACTTTAGCGTTCATGGCAGAACATTCGATGTGCCAACCTGGACGACCTGATCCCCATGGAGAATCCCAGCTAGGCTCTTCTGGTTTTGCTGATTTCCAAAGTACAAAATCTAACGGATTTTGTTTCGTTTCATCAACATCAACCCGTGAACCTGCTTGCAATTGCTCTAAATTTTGACCGCTAAGTTTGCCGTAATCACTATAACTAGAAACATCAAATAAAACATCGCCACTGTTAGCAATATACGCATGATTTTTAGCGACTAAGGTTTCAATCATTTCGATAATTTCAGGCATGTGAGTCGTCACACGTGGCTCTAAATCAGGACGCGCCATATTTAGTGCATCAAAATCTTCGTGCATAGCGGCAATTGTGCGCTCTGTTAATTGCTCTGTCGTTTCGTTATTTTCAATCGCGCGTTTAATGATTTTATCTTCAACATCAGTAATGTTGCGAATATAGTTAACGTCATAGCCCGAAAATCTCAGGTAACGCGCAATATTATCAAAACTGATATAAGTACGAGCATGGCCAATATGGCATAAGTCATAAACGGTACAACCACAAACATACAAACCCACTTTACCTTGATGAATTGGGGTAAAAACTTCCTTTTTACGGGTTAAAGTATTGTATATCTGCAACATAAGGTTTACTGACTCCTAATTTATAATGGATTAACTGAACAAAATTTTCAGCAATTGTACCCGAACTCATTGTTTTGGTCATCACTTCCCTTTACAGATTTTCTCGTTAGGTTACAATTCTGGCACTATTTTAAAAGAGTAAATAAAAATGATCATTTTTAAAACAACATTAGGCGATGTAAAAATTGAATTAAACTTCGATAAAGCGCCAATTACAGCAAAAAACTTTCAACAATATGCTGAAGACGGCTTCTATAACGGCACCATTTTTCACCGTGTGATCAAAGGGTTTATGGCGCAAGGTGGTGGTTTTTCATCAGGAATGGCTGAAAAAGATACTCGCGCCACCATTGAAAATGAAGCAAGCAACGGCCTTTCGAATAAACGTGGTACTTTAGCGATGGCTCGTACTCAAGATCCTCACTCGGCTTCCGCACAATTTTTTATCAATTTAGTCGACAATAACTTTTTAGACTTTAAAAATGAATCCGTACAAGGTTGGGGTTACTGTGTATTCGGCGAAGTTGTTGAAGGCATGGATATCGTTGATAAAATGACCTTAGTTGATACCGGTCGTATGGGCTTTCATGATGATGTACCAAAAGAAGAAATTATCATTGAGTCAACCGTCGTCGAATAAGCTGAAGAATAAATAAATGACACACTCTGCTAAACCGTCAGTGACTTATTTTATCGCTGATCTTCATTTAGCTCAAAACAGGCCTGATATTACGGCCTGTTTTTTATCCTTTTTAAAAAATGACGCTATTCATGCCGAAGCACTTTATATTCTAGGTGATTTATTTGAATATTGGATTGGTGATGACGACGACTCTCCTTTTATTTTAGATGTTGCATCAGGCCTAATGGCTTTAAAACAATCAGGTGTTCAAATATTTTATATTCATGGCAATCGTGATTTTTTACTTGGTGAAAAATACGCTAAAAAAGCGGGCATGACTTTACTGCCAGAAATTGATTTAATCGATCTATATAATAATAAAATTGTCATTATGCATGGTGATACCTTATGTACACGAGACCTTGCCTATCAAGCCTTTCGAAAGAAATCTCGTTCATGGTGGTGGCAAACCATGATCAAAAGTTTACCGCTTTTTGTTCGTAGAAAAATAGCGCAAAACTATCGTAAAAAAAGCGCTGCAGCTACGGCAGTTAAAGCTTTGGATATCATGGATGTTACGGATGAAGAAGTCATTGCAACTTTTCAAAGTTATCAATCAAAATTGCTGATTCACGGCCATACTCATCGTCCTTATATTCACGAAGTTATTGTCGATGGTCAATCAGCTAAACGCATTGTTTTAGGTGATTGGTATGAACAAGGTTCATGGTTAAAGTTTGATCAAAATGGCTTTGAGCTGCTAACTCGAAGATTATAAAATACATAAAAAAATCGTGAAAGTTATGTTAAATTGTGTGTTCTCCAGTTGTTAACTATTATTACGTTTACTCATAGAAATTATTGAAAATAATATTTAGCTGATTAGTGTGACCGGCTGTTTTTTTTAGCTATTAACTAAAAACACAAGTTTTAGGGAAAGAAATGAACACACAAGATAACTATCCTGCAGCAATTAAATTAGGCGAAGACACAGTTAAATTTCTTACCCAATATGAAGTCGCCCCAACGCCAATCAACTATTCTGTCATCTATCACTATTTAGCCAATAATAATGAAATGATGACTAATAGTATCGATGACTATATCAGCTGGAATGGCTCGTTAGATGCCGTTTTTATTGAA
>DAINNQ010000260.1:0-4310 GCA_036735825.1 Alteromonadaceae bacterium
AAAATTGTTTGCTAACGTAAATCATCAACAATGTGATAAATAGCCGTTAATACATCTCGCCCAAATAAACTACTGCGAATATCTGACCATCCGACACTGTAATCAGGTAATAGTTCATTGTCTTTAAACGGCATTTCTACGGTGTAAGCTAAACATTTAAATTGCTCACCGACCCAATTTGATGCAAGCGTTAAATTTGCGCAACCTGGTTCATCTTTGGCATAGCCTTTGATATCTTGAAACTCTGGTGTGATAGCAAGTAAAATTTTCTTAAAACTATCTTCGAGGGATTGATGACGTTGATCGTAAGAAGGTATACCTTCACAACCGGCAACAAAATTCACAGGTAAAGCTTCATCACCATGAATATCAAGGTGCATATCTACACCTGTTACCATCATTTTATTTCTTACTAAAAATACTTCAGGGCTTTTCTCCATTGAAGGTTCGGCCCATTCACGATTTAAGTTTGTTCCAGCAGCGTTGGTGCGTAAATGCCCTCTTACTGATCCATCTGGGTTCATGTTAGGAACAAGATAAAAGACCGCTTTATTTAATAACGCTCGGGCAACACCATCGTCTTCATCGAGTAATCTGTCGATAAAACCTTCCATAAACCATTCAGCCATGGTTTCACCTGGATGTTGACGGGCGGTTAACCAAATCACTTTTTTACCTTCTCCTTCGTCACCAATCTTTAATAACGAAAGATCTCGTCCGTCAAGTGTTTGTCCTAACACTTGTAACTGACAATCAATATCTAATTGAGCATTATGGATAAAATCAAGATGGCGTTCGTAACTATATGGAGCAAAGTAGGCAAAAAAGACAGAGTCGTGTTCAGGGGTAAAAGTAATGGTTAGGTTGTCACCATCAAATTCAGTTGGCACTCTAAACCAGTGTTCACGATCATATGATGCGACGGCTTGATAGTCATGCCAGCCTTCAAGGTACGCAGCTTCTTTAGCATTAGTGATTTTTAAAACGTGTTCACATCTTTCGTTATTATGTAATTTGAAATGAAACCATTGAAAAAAATCTGACTGATTATCTTTTTTTATTTCTAAAATAATATTCTGTGGATCTGTGGCCGTAACAACATGAATATTGCCACTATCAAAATTGGAAGAAATTTGCATAGTAAAAAATCTATTTTTAGCGCATGAAAACCTTAGTGTACACAAACATGCAACAGATCAGAAGAGCAAAGCCAATTCCTTAAGAAATTTTACTCTCATTTCGTTACAAGGTTCTCAAATAAAGCCCTAATTCCGTTGAATATCCCATAGATTTTGCAATGACAGTATTATCTTCGTTAAGTACATAATAACTTGGATAGGCTTTAACTTTATAAAATTGCTTGATTTTTTCGTTACCAAAAACCACAGGAAACGTTAACTGGTGCTGTGCAACAAAGTCGTCGACTTCTTCGGTTTCCATAAAATCGAGTGCTATAGCAATCACTTGAATATTGCCATTCTTTTGATAAATCGCTTGTAAGTTATCAATGCTTGCATGACAAACAGTGCACCAAGGGGCAAAAAAATATAATACCGTTTTCTTCTTAGCGGTTAATGAAACTGTATCCCCCATGGTGCTAACTAAAGCATGTTGCTGATGACTTAAATTGCTGTTTGTTGACAGCATGTCAGCTTCTTTAAACCAAGAAAGCAATTGAAAAATAGTGAAAAATACGACTATTTGAATGAGTATATTACGAAACAAAATGCATCTCTTTTATGATCAAACTTATGTTATGAGACCTTATCATTTAGATTTAAATTTTAGCTATTTTCATATTTATTGTGTTTATTCATTAGAACAGAACAGTCTAAAATGTATTATCCATAAAAAATCCGACAAAAGCCGGATTTAACAGTTGAGTCTTATTTGATTGTTTAAAGCTAGGAGATTGATTAAAGCTAAAAAGCTAATTAACCTCCAGAACCTTATTCAACCAGAAACTCTTTAAACAATATTCGTTAAACCTTTCATATAAGGCTGTAATACGGTAGGCACATTAATACTGCCATCTGCTTGTTGATAATTTTCCAAAATTGCAACTAAAGTGCGCCCTACAGCTAAACCAGAGCCATTTAACGTATGTAACAATTCGGGTTTATTACTCTCACTACTACGATAGCGAGCTTGCATACGACGAGCTTGGAAATCGCCCATGTTAGAGCATGATGAAATTTCACGGTAAGTATTTTGCGCAGGTAGCCACACTTCAATATCAAAAGTTTTAGTGGCACTAAAACCGATATCACCCGTACATAAAACAACGGTACGATAAGGTAATTCTAGTTTTTCTAAAATTTTCTCAGCATGGCCTGTTAACTCATCTAATGCGGTAAACGAATCTTCAGGTTTAACAATTTGTACCATTTCCACTTTATCAAATTGGTGCTGACGAATGAGCCCGCGAATATCGCGACCTGATGAACCCGCTTCACTACGAAAACATGGCGTATGAGCACACATTTTAATGGGCAGTTCACTCTCTTCAACAATTTCATCGCGTACTAAGTTGGTTAATGGCACTTCTGCTGTCGGGATCAATGAGAATTTACGGTTTGCGAGATCCGTATGAAATAAATCTTCACCAAATTTAGGTAACTGACCTGTACCATACAATGAATCATGATTAACCAAATATGGTACATACATTTCTTGATAACCATGCTCTTCACTATGCACATCTAACATGAATTGCGCTAATGCACGGTGTAATTTTGCGATATTACCGCGCATAACAGCAAAGCGAGTTCCTGCTAATTTAGCGCCACTTTCAAAGTCTAAACCTTTATCAAGTGCGGTGGCTAAATCAACATGATCTTTTACTTCGAAATCAAACGTTTTAGGTGTGCCCCAACGACGCACTTCAACATTGTCATCTTCACTTGCACCTTGAGGTACCGATTCATCAACAATATTTGGGATCGCTGAAACAATAGTGTCGATTTGCGCTAAAACTTGATCTTGCTCTTCTTTTGCTGCTTCTAATTGCTCGCCTAATTCACTGACTTCAGCCAACAAAGGTTGAATATCTTCACCTCGAGCTTTAGCTTGACCAATAGATTTCGAACGCGTATTTCGTTGATTTTGCAATTCTTGCGTTTTAACTTGAAACTCTTTGCGGCGCTCTTCTAACTGACTTAACAAAGCAGTATCTAACACATAACCACGTTTGGCTAATAATGCGGCGGTTGTTTCTATATCTGTTCTAAATAATTTTGGATCTAGCATTTTCTATCACGTCTAAAGTCAGTTTATTTATTAAAAATGGTGACCAAATAAATGCCTAACCCTGCCGCAAATATACATAAGCTAACATTGAGTAACACATTTAACATGGCTTTGAATAATTCACCTTGTTGCATCAATAATAGAGTATCGAGTGAAAAGGTTGAAAAAGTGGTAAATGCTCCTAAAAAGCCAATACCAAGTAAGGTGCGATAAACACTTACTTCAATAATCCCTTGTTCAATTAACCCGTATAATGTTCCCATTATCAATGAGCCGGAAATATTAACCGCCAGCGTAGCAAAAGGGAAACCTTTTCCAAGAGAATTTAAGATTAATTGTGAAATATAAAAACGAAAACTAGCACCACATGCTCCGCCAAGTGCAATTAACGCGTACATTGTAAAATTACTGATGGTATTAGTCATAACGCTTGTCTTTTGATTGGTGATTTAATTGTTGTAGAAATTCAAGCTTATCTTTTAATTGTTTTTCTAAGCCACGCTCTGTCGGCTGATAAAGTGATGTTTGCGAAATTTCTTCAGGGAAATAGTTTTCACCTGCAGCGAACGCGTTATCTTCATTATGGGCGTAACGATATTCCTGACCATGACCAAGTTCTTTCGTTAATGAACTTGTGGCATTTTTTAGATGAAATGGCACATCTAAATGCGCACTGTCTTTTGCTAAACTTAAGGCTTGTTTAAAAGCGGTATAAACCGCGTTACTTTTTGGCGCCAATGCAAGATATACCGTTGCTTGTGCAATTGCCCTTTCACCTTCACTTGGACCAACACGTACAAAGGTATCCCAAGCATTGATCGCTAATTGCATCGCGCGTGGATCGGCATTGCCAATATCTTCACTGGCTATTGCCAGTAATCGTCTGGCGACATATAAAGGATCGCCACCGCCAACTAATATACGCGCATACCAATAAAGTGCAGCATCTGGATCAGAGCCGCGTACCGATTTATGAAAGGCGCTGATCAAATCATAAAACGCATCACCACCTTTGTCATATAATGCAATTTTATTTCCTGCTACTTGCTTTATCTGTTCAG
>DAINNQ010000261.1:0-4307 GCA_036735825.1 Alteromonadaceae bacterium
AAGGATTGATAATCTCAAGCATTACACTCAGTCACAAATTAAAAAATGCACTGCATATTAATCCACAAACCCCATTGATTAATCTATGTACAAAATACATTACAGCTAATGATGAATATTTGTTGATATTTTAATCGTTAGAGTAAAGACCTTAATCGTTAGATGTTATATGATAACGCTGTCATTTGTTATTGTAGTTATAAAAAGGAAAGTAAATTGAAACTTCTTGATAAAATATTAACAGTTTCTTTATTGATAACGAGTTCATTATTATCTTCAGCACATGCAGGATTAATCGATTTTGGCGTTGCTGATAAATACACATTTGCTGTAGGCCAATATGATTTTTTTGGTACGCCAGTAGGTGGTAATTTAAATTTAGGCAGCGATGCTTGGATACACGGTAATGTTGCCGCAAGTAGCTATATTGGTTTTGGCTCAGGCGCTATAGTTTATGGTAATGCCTGTGCCAATAGTGGTTTTTCTGGTGCTGATGTAAGAGGCACGGCTTCTCAATGTAGTGATGTGATTAAACAAGCTGGAGCGCAATTTGACCAGTTGTCTTTAGATATTGCAGCAGCTAACACGCAAGCAACATTACTTGGTGGTGCAAATGTCGGTGCTATTACAGGGGACACGTTAATTGAGGCTAGTTTATTTGATGCGTTATCGATAGCAAACATCAACTTAGCATCAGGTAAATATTTAACCATTAACGGTTCTGCAAGTGATCAACTTGTGTTAAATATCTCTGGCAATGCATTTGTTGGCTCTGGTGCAGGCATATTACTAACTGGCGGGTTAACCTCAGCCAATGTTTTGTTTAACTTTACCAATGATAATCAAACTACTTTCAATTTTGGTGGTGCAGAAATTAATGGTACGTTTTTAGCGAATAACGGAGCCTTTATTGCCGGTGACGGTGCAAAATTAGATGACGTGCGTTTTTATACCAATAATGCTTTGATAGCTAATGTGCAAACGGTTAGAACAAACACTACGATACAAGTACCTGAACCTTCCACAGTGTTAATTTTATTATCTGGTTTATTTTTCTTACTCATTCGTTCGAATGTTAAACATAGTTAATACGATTTTTATTAAGACAAAAAGTTAAGACAAAAAAATAAGCCGAACAATGAGTTCGGCTTCTTAATATCTACAATGATTTGTTTAAAAAACAATTCAATCGCAATTACAACACTTTAGCAATTGACTGCGCTAAATAATCAACATTCGATTTAGCAATACCAGCAATACTCATTCTGCTTGAACCTACCATATAAATACTATAATCATCCTGTAACTGCTGAACTTGTTCAGGAGTAATGCCTAAGAATGAAAACATACCTTTTTGAGTAGTAATAAAGTTAAAATCACGAGTCACACCGTTTTCTTTTAACTTATCAACCAGTAATTGGCGATTGCCATTGATGCGATCACGCATTTCTTTTAATTCGTTATACCACTCATGGCGTAATTCGTCAGAGTGTAGAATCGTTTCTACTAGCGCTGCACCATGTGCTGGCGGCATAGAGTAAATAACGCGAATAACATAAAGTAGCACAGAATAAGCAATATCCGCTGCACTTGCAGATTTACCGATAATGGTTGTTGCGCCAATACGCTCACGGTATAAACCAAAGTTTTTCGAGCATGAGCTACAAACTAGCATTTCTTCAACGCTATCAGCCATTAAGCGTAAGCCGTAAGCGTCTTCGTCTAAACCATCACCAAAACCTTGATAGGCCATATCAATCACAGGTAAAAAACCAATAGCTTGAGCAACTTGTGCAACTTGTTGCCACTGCTCGTTGTTTAAGTCCATACCACTTGGGTTATGACAACAAGCATGTAATAGCACAGCATCATCAGCACTCACTTGCTTAAGCGCCGATAACATCCCATCAAAATCTAAATTTTTGTTTTCATAATCATAATATGGGTAGGTTTTAACGGTTAATCCAGCCGCTTCAAATAACCCTGTATGATTCGCCCATGTTGGATTACTCACCCAAATGGTAGCACCCGCTTTACATGATTTAATAAATTCAGCAGCAACACGTAATGCGCCAGTACCGCCAGGAGTTGAAACCGTACGCGCACGATTTTCGTTTAATACTTTGTGGTTACCAAAAATTAATTTGGTCATTTCATCATTAAATAAAGGTGATCCAGTTGGACCAATATACACCTTGGTATCTTCATTATCGTGACGATATTTTTCAGCTTTTTTTACACAATTTAAAATAGCGGTGTGTCCAGCTTCGTCTTTATATACACCAACACCTAAATCAATTTTTTGTGGATTAGCATCTTCACGATATTTAGCCAATAAGCCTAATATAGGATCGGCAGGCTGTGCCTTTAAGCTACCAAACATGTCTCCGTTTACCTTATATATTGGTGGGCATTAGCCAGTTTTGCGCCTTCGCTAAAACTGTAAATAAAATACCCTATGATTAAAGCGCAAGCATAGCCGCAAAAGCGCCAAAATTAAAGCGCTTTAAGGGAAAAACAAGGAGAAGATAAAAGGCGCTTGAGCTTAAAGAATATTTGCTCAAACTATTCGATTGTTGGATGAAAGTACCGCAACGAATTATGTACAGGTATTATGGTCGTTACGGCTAACTAAAAAATTTAAAAACTACGACTAATTGCAGCGATCAGGCCGATAACTCCACCAAAAACACCACCCCAAACAACAAGCCAACCTAAATGTTTGCGGATCATCTCTTGGATAATTTCCTTTACAAGCTGGGGGGTTAATTCATTTAAGCGTTTTTCAATAATATCACTGACTTTATCACGCATACCTGCCATCACGGCTGGTTGCTCCAACTGCTCTCGCAAAATAGTATTAAACTGCTCGCTTTGAGAGATGTTAGTGACTGACTCTTTCATTTTATCAATAAATGGTTCACGTAACGGTTGTAAGGCTTCACTGCCTCCAACCATAGCTAACATGCCACCAAACGATGATTTCTCAATGACGCTCACTAAATCATCAAACGCTGGCGATAAATCAACTTGCGCAATGACAGGTGCTAAGTCTAAGGTACTAGCGTTACCTGCGCTGTCAGACAAAAAACGGTCAATGTTATCTTCAGTAAAAAACTGCTCCATCATCAAATGACGAATACCCGCTTTAAAGTCTTCAAAACGTGCGGGAATAACGCCTGAACCATAAAGCAGGGGAACTTTTTCAAAGAGCATGTGAACGGCAATCCAGTTTGTAACAGCTCCTGACAGCGCAAATAAACCAATGGTATAAACAATATGCTGCTCCATAAAATAGCCAACACCTGTTAACAACAAAGCAATAGTATTGGTAATAACACTTTTATTCACGCCTAACTCCCGTTCAATGATAAATACAAAGCCGCGCTAGTTTATCAAGGTCAAAGCATTGCGCCAAGATTGATGTTCTGGTTAACTAACCCAATAAAAACAATAAGGATCTCGCATGAAAAAAATAGCCTCTGTACTTGCCCTCAGTTTAAGTGTGTTGTTAATGCCAGCAAGTTACGCAAATGAATCAGAATGGCGAAAGCTATCTCCTGAAAATGCCGTTTTATTAACACTACCTCATGGAAAAGTGGTTATTGAATTAGCTCCTCAATTTTCTCCAAATCACGTTAAGCGCTTTAAAACTCTTGTGCAAAAAGGCCACTATAACGACAACAAATTCTATCGCGTTATTGACGGATTCGTCGCTCAAGGCGGCCCAGAAGACGGTAGTGAAAAAGACCGAGCGATAACGCCATTAAAAATAGAAGGCGATTTTGCTACAGATAAAGACTGGTCATTTACCCTAGTGCAAGAAAATGATTTATTTGCTGAACAAACAGGTTTCAAAAACGGCTTTGCTCTTGGTTATAATCCGAGTGAAAGCAAAGCATGGTTATTACACTGCCCTGGCGTGATAGCTATGGCACGTGAAAATGCCCCTGATACCGCAACAAGTCATTTTTATATCACCAATGGTCAAGCTCCGCGTTATCTAGATCGTATTATGACTGTATTTGGCCGCGTGGTTTATGGGATGAATCATGTGCAAGCAATCACTCGAACTTCAACTATTGACGGCGATACCCCCGTTGCCAAGCAAGACTATACCCCTATGTTATCAATGCAATTGATGAGTGATTTACCAAGCGAGCAACAAATCCATTTAGAAATTAAAAATACCGAACACCCAGCATATGCTCAAAAACTAGCGGATAGAAAAAAACGTGAAAATGCCTTTTTTTATAAAAAACCACCACCTGTATTAGATATTTGCCAAACGCCAGTCGGTGTAAGGC
>DAINNQ010000262.1:0-4302 GCA_036735825.1 Alteromonadaceae bacterium
ATTTTTACGTAAAGCGTTAGCAGGGCAACTTTAACTGAGCATAGGTAGTGTTACACAACATAGTCTGTTACAAATAAACTAAAATAACTATAGCAAGGTTAAATAACATTTAGGATTTATTGTTAGATCAGACATTGTTAAATCAGAAGTTGATAGAGGAGTCTATTGGTGTTCGTTTTGAGGTTACGACACGGTTTCTGCCTTGTGCTTTTGCGCTATATAACGCTTTATCAGCCCGTTCAATAAAGTCTGTAACCGATTCTTTCGTTTTTTGTGCAACGCCAAAACTTGCGGTGAGTTTAATTTCATTCACCCATTGGTGGTTCATTAATAGATTTCGGAAACTTTCAGCAAGTTCTGTCGCTTCTTTTAACTTTGTGTTCGGACAGATTAATAAAAATTCTTCCCCGCCCCATCTCGCAAGAAAGTCTGTTGAACGGGAGTTTTCACTGATCAATTTTACAAAGGCAATTAATATTTCATCGCCAATAGCATGTCCATAGTTATCGTTAATGGGTTTAAAATGATCAATATCAATGAACATTAACGACAAATCTTCGATCTCATTAGTGAAAATAGCTTCGATGCCATTTCTATTTAAAGCCCCTGTTAAAGGATCGCGTTCTGCTTGATTTTTTAGTGCTTTAGATTCCACATTGAGTAATTGATTAAGTTGTTTAAGTTCTTGAGTGCGTTGCCTAGCACGATAAAGTTTTTCTTTTGAACGTTGTAAATTAACAAATAATCCGAATATTGCCGCCATAACCCACATGGCAATGACAAATGAATACACTTGCTTATTAGAATAGATTTTGCCGAAAACTCTATTTTTTCAATTTTTAATTGATAATACCCCGGAGGAATTGAGTTACCTGTTGCAATTTCTAAGCCCATCACTTGATCAAACTCTGGCATCGAATGCTCAATAGGAATTTCTCTTTCAAGTAACCACCAAGTTGAAACTTGTAGTGATTTCATAGGGATTTCTACCGGGTAATAGTTCTTTTCTGGCCAATATTCTACCCCATTGTATTTCCAACTTTCTTGCTCTTGTATGGTTGAATAAACAGGATTAAACGTTCTTAATTGAAAACGAATGGCAACCGCATCATGACTTTTTTCATCTTTTTTTAAATATTGAGCTGAAACTTTAACTTTTTCATAAGTTGATAAATCAATAGGGGCTGTATTGTGGCCGTTTGTGTCTTTGGCGAAAGAAAAGGTTATTTCACAAAAAGGCCATCGGTAATCAGATTTAACTATGTTGCAATCAAGTAAAAAGTAATCGTCCGTTTTTGTTAATGTTGCTGTAGATTTTCCATTTACACTACTGTCGGTAATTATTTCAACAGGAAAATGTGATTTGGTATCGATCACTAAAGCGTGATTTAATGAAAAGTGGTGTAAGGCAATGATCATGGCTGTGATGAAAATCAAGCCAATTAAAATAATGTTGTCAAACTTCTCATTGCGCATGATAGCTACCAAGGTTAATGAATATTTACTAGCGCACGCTCCTTGATGCGACAACTCATGAACAAACTATAGGTAAAAATAAAAACCAATACGGAATACGGGCTGAGTTGTTATGAAAGTGTATGATAAAAATAGCTGTTGCTAAAATCGAGTATAATGAGTTTACTATAAAATGCTAAATACGGTCGAAATTAAGCGCTGAATTATGTAACAGTTTTGTTTCTGATAAAAATGAAGAGTAGAGAATTAACGTGCAAAGAATTGTTTTATTTTCAATGAATAGCTGTTCACATTGTGATACGGTAAAAAAGTTTCTTGAGCAGAAAAAAGTCGCGTTTCGACTGTGTAATGTGAAATCTCCATCTGGTCAAAAGGAATTTAATCGAACAGGATTACGTTCTGTACCAGCGCTCAAATATGGAGAGCAAATTATCGCTAATATTGATGTGAAAAAGCTGGCTAAGCTCTTAAAAATATAGCTACTTATAGCAAAGTAACTGTCATTTACAGGTTGTTTTGATGAAGATTAAGTAAAGTGCCATGTAAATCATGTCTAAATGAGAAACACATTGATACGATAAAAACTGCTTAGAAAGTCGTTTACAAGGAATTAGGCGTTTGAAGTTAATTAAAACCATAAAAGTGATAACAACAGCCATGTTTTTTATGGCAAATACATTAGTTGTGAACTTATTTTGGCTTAGCGAATCAGTAGCAGATGAACAATCTCCACGTATGCTTGCCAATGAAAACATTAATCAACTCAAAGATACATTAAACGAGCTTGATCTGTTAAACATGGACGAAGAAATTTATCTTGATCCTTGGCTCTCTTTTCAAAAGCTGGTAACGGTTGAAGATCAATTTTCATTAATGACTACAGATCAGCAATTGTGGTGGCTAATTCGTAAAGCGCAATGCGAAAATTTACTCTATTTTTACAAAGAATTTAATCAAACTTTAAAGCAAGCCTCTTTGTTAATCACCCCACAAACTCATATTGAGTTACAAGCAAGGGTGAGTTATTTCCAAGGGCTTTCACTTCAACGAGAAGGTGGATATGTACGTTCTCGCGAATATTTTAAAAACGCGATGTCGTTGGCGCGCCAAGAAGCATTGAACCATTTATATGTTAAAGCCAAACTAGAAATGGCTTACACCTACAGTTTGGCTGAGCTATTTGAAACATCATTAATTGATATGCAAGAAGCCTATGTTGAAGCATTTGCCTTAAATGACCATTTTTTAATTGCCATGATAAACGAAACTTATGGCGCGATTTATGGTTACATGAGAGAAAATGAAAAATCGCTTGAGTATTATGAAAAAGCTTTAGATACCTATGAACGTTTAGGTTTTAAAGCGCACATTGCAGAAGCAATTTATGGCATAGCATCAACGTATCGATACTGGAAAAAATACCCGTTAGCAATCGAGAAATTTAAATTATATCAGCAAAAAATATCATACACGCCTAATTCCAATATTACTTATTTTGGCGCCTATGGCTTAGCTATGACCTTAGCAGAACAAGGCGAGTGCCAAGAAGCTTTGAATGTTATAGACCAAGCAATAGCGTTAGAAGGATTAGACGACTATGACGCGGAATTGTATAAGCGTAAAGCAAGTTGCTTAATTCAATTAAATCGTTTAGATGAAGCAAAAACTGCGTTAAATAGCGCAGAAAATATCTTTGAAAAACTGCCAGAATTATTGGGTACTGCTTGGCACATCGAGATAGAGAAAATTTTGAGCTCGTTAGCTTTTGCTCGTGGTGAATATCTTTTAGCTTATCAATTATTAGCATCGTATTACGAAAAATATAGCAATGTGTTGGTTGAAAGTTCATCAGTGCGCGTCACCAATATTCGAGCGTCAATGGAACTTGAGCGCCAAGAAGTAGAAAAGGCTTTATCTAGTCAGCGTATAAAAGCTGAAGAGCTAGAGTTAAAAGCAAGAGAGCAAAAAGCGCTACAACAAAGTTATTTTATTCTTTTCTTGCTGACACTTTTATTGATTGTGCTTGCTGTCGCTGCCTTTCAATACATCAATAATAAAAAAATGGCGCGGCTATCAATCACAGATCCCTTGTCAGGTTTATATAATCGTCGCTATGTATTTCAATACTTAAATAAATTACTCAGCCGAACAGATTCTGCAAAAAAAGAATTATCGATACTCTTGATAGATATCGACGATTTTAAAATCATCAATGACGCTTATGGGCATCCTGCTGGTGATAAAGTCATTGAAGAGTCTGTAAAAATTGCTATGAGTGTTTTAAGAGCGGAAGACGTTATGGGGCGAATTGGTGGAGAAGAGTTTCTATGTGTTCTACCCCGCACCTCTATTGAAGAAAGTGAAGTCATTGCTGAACGGATTCGAGAAGGTGTTGAGCATCATCGTTTTTACAGTGAAGATGGCAGCCTGCTTGAAGTGACTTTAAGTTTTGGTATTGCATCGGTAACTGAGCAAACACATGATGCCAAAACGCTTTATTCACAGGCAGATAAAGCATTATATCAAGCGAAAAAAGCGGGGAAAAACCGTGTTGAAATGTTTTAATAATTAAACTATTTCTCCTATTGGTATTAATATTAATACACGTTTTACACTACAAGGTGAACGTTATTTAGTGCTTATTTTTTTCTTATATTTTGAACGATTCAAAATAAATAATTTAATAGCTTTAAGTTAAAAATAAGCATAAATATTTTGATATCAACTCCTCAAATTCCCATCATCAAATCCCTCTATTTTAAAGGTAACTAGTCATAAAAGTTACTACGAATAAGTTAGTAAATTATGTTTTTCAATGCGTTATAG
>DAINNQ010000263.1:0-4268 GCA_036735825.1 Alteromonadaceae bacterium
ACCATTACTTATTTCAGCTCTGGCGTTTTTAGGGCAACAACCAGATAAAGAATTAGTGCATTGCAGCGTTGATGAGATAATTTCTTGGTCCATTAAGCACTGGAACATTAACCAAGTTCCAAAATCACGAGAAATAAAAATCGCTTAACTTGACAGAAAAACGGGTAAAAACCACCAAATTCGCTGAATTTTCATTCTCTTTTTCCCTTCGCTGTTATATTATTGCCGCCGTTATATTTCAATTTATCGAGGCCATTTATCATTAAACGCATGATCAACTTGTGTAAAAAAGTTTTAGGCAAAAATTCAGCTAAAAAACCGTCTTCAACCGCTACTCAATTCCCCCAAATTTATACAAGAGATCAACACCCTGTTTCTCGAAATTTAATCAGTGCTAATGCCCTTAAAGTATTATATCGCCTGAATAAAGGAGGATATGACGCCTATTTAGTTGGTGGCGGTGTGCGCGATATATTATTAGGTTTAGCGCCAAAAGATTTTGACATAGCGACTAATGCTACCCCTGAACAAATCAAAGATTTATTTCGAAATTGTCGTTTAATCGGTCGCAGATTTCGTCTTGCTCACATAGTTTTTGGTCGTGAAATCATCGAAGTAGCTACATTTAGAGGCCATCATGAAACTGCGCCGAAAAAACAACAAAATTGCGTAAAAACCTCTAAGCAAAGTGAACACGGCATGTTATTAAGAGATAACATTTACGGCTCTATCGAAGAAGATGCTGAGCGTAGAGATTTCACCATTAATGCCCTGTACTATTCAAGCGCTGATTTTAAAGTTTACGATTTTGCCAATGGAGTTGAAGATGTTCATGCCCGCACTATTCGTTTAATTGGCGATCCTGAAACGCGTTATCGAGAAGATCCTGTGCGTATGCTACGTGCAATTAGATTTGCGACAAAGTTAGACATGCAAATTGACACGGCAACCGAAGCACCTATTAAAGAATTAGCACCGCTCTTAGAAAATATCCCTCCTGCACGAATGTTTGAAGAATTCTTAAAGCTGTTCTTATCAGGCAAAGCTTTCGAAAATTTCTGTTTGTTAAGGGAATATGACTTATTTAAATATTTTTTTCCCGCAGTTGATCAAGCACTTAATCATGAAGACTACCCATATATTGCCGCTTTTATAGCTTTAGCCTTAAAAAATACGGATGAGCGTATCAATAATGAAAAACGAGTCACGCCCGCGTTTTTGTTTGCTGCGCTATTATGGTACCCATTACAAAAACACGTCAGTCAGTTACGTCAAAGAACTCAGCTAACTCCGCAAGATGCTTTTTTTGGCGCACTTGGTGAAATCATGTCTGAGCAGCAACGCAGTATTGCTATTCCTAAACGCTTTCAAGCGGTTATGAAAGATATTTGGATATTGCAAGATAAGCTCAGTAAACGTGAAGGCAAAAAAGCGTTTAAAGCTTTCGAGCATCCAAAATTTCGTGCTGGTTATGATTTTCTTCTCCTAAGAGCTGATATCGAAAAATCGAATCAACTGATGGAATTAGCAAAATGGTGGACCGATTTTCAAAAAAATAATCCTGATACCCAACAGCAAATGGTCAAATCAGTTGGCAAAGTCACAACCAATCGTCGAAGCCCGCGCAAGCGTCGTAAGCCTCGAACCACAAGCAATCAAGAAAGTTAATGAGTATCGCGTATATTGGTTTAGGTAGTAATTTATCTCAACCAGAACAACAAATTCGACAAGCTATTCATGAGTTAAAACAGCTTGTAAATTGTCGTGTTGAAAAATTATCGTCACTGTATTTTAGCCGCCCAATGGGGCCGCAAGATCAACCGGATTATATGAATGCCGTGGTGATGTTATCAACGTCTTTATCTCCTTTGGAATTATTAGATCAGCTGCAAGCTATTGAAAATAAAGCAGGAAGAATACGAAAAGATAATCGATGGGGGCCTAGAGTTTTAGATCTCGACATACTTCTTTTTGATAATTTAACCATAGACACAGAGCGGTTAACTATTCCTCATTATGGCTTAAAAGATCGTGAATTTGTGTTATTACCTCTGGCAGAAATATCCGAAAACATCCAGCTTCCAGATGGTGACAATATCACAACACTCGCTAAAAACATTGCAAACAATGGCTTAAAAATTCATAGCCAATTAAGTTAGATGAGCTAAAATACCCAACAATTAAAGGGCTTAATGCCGAATATATACAACACATTCTCAAAACTGGAATTACTATGGCAAAAATTACCACGGCAACTTTACAAAAAATGAAGCACCAAGGTGAAAAAATATCAACTATCACCGCCTATGACGCCAGCTTTGCCAAAATATTCGACCAAGCAGGCATTCACGCCATTCTCATCGGAGATTCGCTTGGTATGGTCTTACAAGGCCAAGACGACACCTTGCCTGTTGACATTGAGCATATGGCATATCATACCCATTGTGTTAAACGTGGCGTCACAGATACGTTAATCATTAGTGATATGCCCTTCATGAGTTATGCAACAAAAGAGCAAGCCTTTACAAACGCGGCAAAACTCATGCAAGCGGGCGCAAGTATGGTCAAGCTAGAAGGCGGCTTATGGTTAACTGAAACCATACAAGGGCTGGTTGAAAGAGGAATACCGGTTTGCGCTCACTTAGGGTTAACTCCGCAATCAGTTAACGTATTTGGCGGCTTTAAAGTACAAGGGCGTGATGAAGACAAAGCCAATGAGATGGTTGAACATGCGAAAGCGTTAGAAGCAGCTGGTGCTCAATTACTGGTGTTAGAATGTATTCCTGCAGGTTTAGGGAAAAAAATATCGCAAGCGATCAACATTCCGACCATAGGAATAGGCGCAGGTAAAGATACTGACGGACAAATTTTAGTGATGCATGACGCCTTGGGTATTTCTTGTAGTTACATGCCAAAATTTTCCAGAAACTTTCTCATCGATACCGGTGATATTCAAAAAGCGATAGAACTTTACATTGCGGAAGTATCAAATGGTAATTTCCCTGGTGATGAACATATTTTTAAGTAGGTATAAACATGAAAACAGTCAGCCAAATTGACGAGCTTCGCCATATTATCAAATCGTGGCATCAACAAGGTTTAACCGTAGCTTTTGTACCTACTATGGGTAACTTACATGCGGGTCATATTTCTTTAATCACTGAAGCCCACAAACACGCAGATAAAGTGGTTGCCAGTATTTTTGTAAATCCAATGCAATTTGGTGCGAATGAAGATATTGACAACTACCCACGTACGCTTGAAGCCGATCAACAACAACTTATCAATGCGAAAACTGATTTATTATTTACGCCAACACCTGATGTTATTTATCCAAAAGGGCTAGATAAACAAAGTTACATCGAAGTGCCAAACGTTTCTGAAGGTTATTGCGGTGAAAGTCGTCCTGGACATTTTCGTGGTGTTGCAACCGTTGTATGTAAATTATTCAACTTAGTACAGCCTGATGTTGCTTGTTTTGGCTTGAAAGACTATCAGCAAGTGCAAGTGATCCAAACCATGGTTGAAGATTTATCCATGCCGATAAAAATTGTACCTGTTGAAACTGTGCGTGAAGCGAGTGGTTTAGCGTTAAGTTCACGTAACGGATACTTAACTGAAGAAGAGTTAAAAGTGGCGCCAGCATTAAGCCAAAATATTCAATGGTTAGCGGAGCAAATAAAAACTGACAATGACTTTATCGGCCTAGCAAGAAAAGCCGCGAGTTTTATCGATAATGCAGGATTAAAAACAGATTATATTCATATTTGTCATGCTCGTACGTTGCAACCTGCTAGTGAAGACGACAAAAACCTAGTTATTCTAGCCGCCGCTCATTGTGGCAAAGCAAGGCTAATCGATAATTTGCAAGTCAACCTGTAACAATACCAGCCAAGTTTCATAATTTGGTTGTTATTTCACATAAAACAGCACAAATAAAAACAAAAAAGCCGAACGTTTATTTAACATTCGGCTTTTTATTGCTTGATTAAAGTTACTCGTATGAGCGCTCTAACCACATAATTTGACTTTTTAAATCATCTATTTCTTTTTTTGCATCAATAAGTTGCTGTTCAATAGATGAATATTCAGTTCTATTTTCTTCAATGATTTCTGGCATGTTTCTCTCTTCGCTATGCATCATACTACTCCCGAAAAATGTAACTACAGGTGAATTATTACACAACAACTTTCATAACGAAAGCTTTTTGAAAGATAAAAATTCCGACTTGAAAGAAAACTCTGTAACGAATTCAGAGAAAATAAAT
>DAINNQ010000264.1:0-4259 GCA_036735825.1 Alteromonadaceae bacterium
CTGTTGGCGTTGGTCAACCAACCTTGAAAATTGATGAAATGACGGTGGGCGGTACGCAATAATAAGGTTCACACGCTCTTGCGGTTTTAACGGAAAAGGTGCTGATGAGCGCCTTTTTTCGTTTTTAATCATGGATAAATAATTTTCTTGATTGCGTGTATTTATGTAATGTTATAATATCACATGTATGAATATGATGATTTTTAAACACCGAACATTAAAAGCGCACTTAACCTGTTTATTTTTGATGGTGAGCTTATGCTTTGTATTTATCAGTCATGGTCATGAATTTTCTTTTGAAGCTTCACATACAAGTGAGCAAATTGATTGTAAGTTATGTCAGCAACAAATTGACCCTCCAAAACAATCACTTCAACTTGCTACAATTGTTTTAGGTGCTTTTTCGTTAATTAAAACACCTTTATTTGATCAATATGTTTTAACCATTAAATACGGTCGTTCTAATCCAAGGGCACCACCAAATTAATAGTTAACCCAAATTACTAATAACTCAGCGGTTTTTATCGCTTGAGTATGTTTTATATAAAAAAACTAAGTGAATCAAATAATGAGAGTATCTAAAATAGCCGCGGCATGTTGTATGTCGTTTGCGGTATCAGCATTTTCGTATGCCCAAGACATTAAAGGCATTGTGAGTAACAGCCAGGGACAACCAATTGCCAATGCGAATGTCCTTGTAATTAATAGTAAATTTAAAACTACAACAGATAGCAAGGGCAATTTTGTTTTATCGGGCTTAAGTTCAGGTAATATCGAGCTTCATGTTAATGCGAAAAACTTTAGTCATAAAAGCCGTGTGGTAGTATTAGGAGAGACGAATTTATCAGGGGTTGATTTTCAACTTCATCAAAGTGTGATTGAGGTGATTGACGTACACGCAACGCCTTTGCATTCATCAAATATTGAAACTGCTAATCCAATTAGCGTTTTAGCCGGTGACGAATTAAAACTCAAACAAGCATCAACTTTAGGTGAAACATTAAAGAATGAAGTTGGCGTGCATTCAACTTATTTTGGGCCTGTTGCTAGTAGCCCAATTATTCGTGGAATGGACGGGCCTCGGGTACTTGTTACTCAAAATGGTTTAGACGCTGGAGATGCCTCACGCGTAGGCCCAGATCACCTAGTAACATCTGAAACAGCAACAGCGCAGCAAATAGAAATTTTACGTGGCCCTTCTACATTATTTTATGGCAGTGGGGCAATTGGCGGTGTAGTCAATGTTGTCGATACTCGAGTGCCAACGACTTTAGATAATAGTTTTGATTACTTGATTAAACATAATGACGTTGCAAGTGAAGATGAAGCGTCGTTTGCATTAAATACCAGTACGGGACAATTAGCATTCCATTTAGATGGATTCTGGCGTGACAGTGATGATTACGAAATTCCTGGTTTTGCAGAGTCTGAAAATGCTCACCATGAGGAAGAGCATGAAGAGCATGAAGAGCATGAAGAGCACGAAGATCATGAAGAAGAGCAAGGAGCTTACGGTACGTTACCTAACAGCACAGCTAAATCATCGGGGTTTACAATTGGCACAAGTTACATTCTAGATGATGGTTTTGTCGGTTTATCAGTAGGAAAAATGAACCGTGAATATGGCATTTCAGGACATAATCATGGCCATGACGAAGAGCATGATGAACAAGATGAAGAACTACAAGAAGAAAGTATTTATGCTGATGTAGAGCAAACGCGTATACAAATGCTCAGTGAATTAACTTTTGATAACGCTTTCTTTAATAAACTTGCTAGTAAGCTTGCTTATACTGATTATGAGCATAAAGAAATTGAAGGTGATGAAATTGGGACTACGTTCAAAAATGAGATGACAGAAGCTCGTTTTGATCTTTTTCATCAAGAATATAACGGTTGGAAAGGTGCCGTTAATGTCCATTTTAAAGAATCAGAATTTGAAGCTATTGGTGAAGAAGCATTTACGCCACCTTCTAATACTACATCTTATGCTTTTGCATGGTTGGAAGAGAAGCATTTATCAGAGAATGCATTGGTTCAATTAGGTTTTCGTATAGAGCATGTTGAAATTGAAGCTAACGTAAGCATGATTGAAGACCATGATGAACACGAAGAACATGATGATGATCTTTACTTTGAAAAGCAAACATTTGATCCCATCAGTCTTTCCGCAGGTCTAGTATGGGAATATGTACACGGCTACAACATAGGTTTATCTGCGTCTTATTCGCAACGTGCTCCTTCTTCAGCCGAATTATTTTCAAATGGCCCTCATTTAGGTACGAGCAGTTATGAATTAGGTGCATTGTATGAAATTCACATGGAAGATGATGAAGTTCATTTTGAACTAGGTGATCAAAACATAGCACTTGAAACCTCTAAAAATATCGACATAACTTTACGTAAGTTTGAAGGTGATTTTGGTTTTATGATCAGTGCGTTTTATAACCAAATTGATGATTACTACTTTCAGGAAAATACAGGTTTATTTGCTGCTGATGGCCATGAAGAACATGACGAGCATGAAGAAGAACACGATGAACACGGTGAAGAGGGATTACCTGTTTATATCTTCCAGCAACATGATGTCACTATGTATGGTATTGAAGCGGAATTTGTTTACCAATGGAATGATGCGATTAAAACGACAGTATTCACTGATTATATCAAAACTGAATTAGATGACGGTGGTCATCTGCCACGTATTCCACCCATGCGCTTTGGTGGTCAGCTAGA
This sequence comes from Alteromonadaceae bacterium, assembly GCA_036735825.1. Classification (GTDB taxonomy): domain Bacteria; phylum Pseudomonadota; class Gammaproteobacteria; order Enterobacterales; family Alteromonadaceae; genus DAINNQ01. The sequence goes on from DAINNQ010000264.1 coordinate 2,737, forward strand.
TTATGTTTCAAACAATTTTGCGGTTAATTTTTCATTCACGCATTATTTTGACCAAGATGATGTAGCTGATTTAGAAGCTGAAACTGACGGGTATACTATGGTAGATGCTAACATTAACTACTATATTGACGGGATCGGTAGTGATTTTGTTGTTTTTGCTAAAGCTAATAACATTACCAATGAAGAAGCTCGCGTACATACTTCGTTCTTGAAAGATCTTGCTCCTTTACCTGCAAGAGGTTTCGAAATTGGTATTAGAGGTAGCTTTTAAACTAGCATGAGAAGCTATTCGATCTAAATAATTTAGATTTTAGATTTTAGATTTTAGATTTTAGATTTAAGCAAAGGAGCTAATGAACATTAGCTCCTTTTTTGTTGGGGTTAATATTTAAAGCGTTGCACTATACCTGACATATTAACGGCAAGTTTAGCTAACTCAGAAGACGATTGATGAGTTTGTAATGATGCGCTTGATGTATTGTCAGTATAGTGTGCGATATCGACAATGTTTTGATGAACATCTACTACACTGACACTTTGCTGTTTCGCAACCGTAGCATTTTCCGAGTTTTTCATGCTGACATCAGCAATAAGATCCGCAACCGTTTTTAAGCTATTTGCTGTTTCTCGAACCAGCGTAATACCGCTTTCTGCTTCTTGAGACGCGTTTAACATAGCAGACACTGATTTAGTCGATGAGCCTTTCAGTCCTTCGATTTTTCGTTGAATTTCTACGGTAGATTCTTGTGTTTTTGCTGCTAAAGTTCTTACTTCGTCAGCGACGACAGAAAATCCTCGGCCACTTTCTCCAGCTCGTGCGGCTTCAATAGCGGCATTAAGCGCTAATAAATTAGTTTGATCGGCAATACTATCAATAACACTTAAAATGCCAGTAATTGCTTCAACTTGAACATTGAGTTGATGTAATTCACCCGCAGCCAGTTCAACAGAATTCACCAAACTATGAATGGCTTGTTGAGCTTGTTGCGATAACAATGCGCCTTTTGCTGATTCTTCATTGGCTTGTTCCGTTAATCGGGAAGTATGCAAAGAATTATCAGCAATTTCATTGATACTGCCGCTAAATTCAGACATTGCGCGAGTCGTGATGTCAGTTTTAGATTTTTGCATTTCAACAATGTTATTGGTGTTTTGTGTTACCGCAGACAATTCTTCTGACGAAGAAGCAAGTTGCCCAGCATGCATGTCAATTTCACTAATAATGACTCTAATTTTTTCGACAAAATGATTAAATGCTTTACCCACATCACCAATTTCATCTTTTCTATTGGCTAATGATAACTTGACGGTAAGATCTCCGTCGCCATCAGAGATATCGTTTATTCTTGCTACCAGTAAATTCAGAGGGCTAACTAATACTCTGGCAATGACTAAACCAATAGAAATGCTAATGACACCGATAATACACAAGCTGGTAAGTGCATAAAAATATAGCTCCTGTGAAAGCTGCACCGCATCGGCAAATGCTTCTTCAACATCAAGTTCGGCTAAAAGCGCCCATT
>DAINNQ010000265.1:0-4255 GCA_036735825.1 Alteromonadaceae bacterium
GTCAAATAACTTTTTAGAAGTATTAGAGCAAATCTCGCAAATTGCTCCACTAACAAAACCCGTATTAATTATTGGTGAACGAGGCACGGGTAAAGAGCTTGTTGCTGCTCGTTTACATTACTTATCAAAGCGCTGGGACCAAACCTATTTAAAGTTAAATTGTGCCGCTTTAAACGAAAACCTTTTAGAAACTGAATTGTTCGGTTACGACAGTGGCGCCTTTACTGGTGCGAACAAAAAACATGAAGGTCGCTTTGAACGTGCAGACAAAGGCACATTGTTTTTGGATGAAATAGCCAATACTTCAGGTTTAATACAAGAGAAGCTGCTAAGGGTTGTGGAATATGGAGAATTTGAGCGAGTCGGTGGCTCTCGCACAATAAAAACCAATGCTCGTTTGATTGCCGCTACCAATGAAGATTTACCTTCAATGGCCGACGCTGGTGAATTTAGAGCCGATTTACTCGATAGACTCGCATTTGACGTGATCACTTTACCTCCTCTTAGAGAGCGCGTTGAAGACATCATGATCTTAGCTGAAAGTTTTGCGATAAATATGGCGCGAGAACTTGAATTTGAACTGTTCAGTGGTTTTACTGAAAAAGCGAAAAGAGCCATGCTAGATTACGATTGGCCAGGGAATATCAGGGAACTAAAAAATGTAGTGGAACGAAGTGTTTATCGTTGTAATAACCCTCATTTACCGGTACACGATTTAGTGATCGATCCTTTCGAGTCACCTTTTAGACCGTCAAAACGAGTGAAAACTCAAGATAGAGTGATCGCACAACCTGCTGTTGTAACTAGTGCGCCAGCAAGTGTTTCAGCACCTCAAAACGACAATATAGAAATTAAAGAGAGTAAGGTTAAACAAACATTTGAATTTCCTTTATCGTTAAAATCGCTCTCACAAGATTATGAAATTGATCTCATCAAGTCAGCATTAGAAAATTGTCAATATAATCAAAAGAAAACTGCGGACGCTTTAGAATTAACCTATCATCAATTAAGAGGTTATTTAAAAAAATACAACTTACTTGATAGTAGCGTTAACGAAGAAGAATAGGTAATCATTGGTGACTACGCTCGCACGCCAAATAGATGTTCAATCATCGATATTGATATTGATGATTTTGTCCTTATTTGCATGTAATTCTGAAAATAAAGCCTCATTAAGTGAGAACAGCATCATTTACTGCAGTGAAGGTGCACCTGAGGGATTTAATCCACAATTAATCACCTCGGGTGTGACAGTTGATGCAACGTCTAAACAATTGTATAACCAACTGATCTCCTTCGGCGCCAATGACAATACCATTTCACCATCAGTTGCTAAGTCATGGCATGTAACTCAAGATAACAAACGCATTACTTTTTATTTACGAAAAGATATCCAATTTCATCAAACAGAGTATTTTACCCCGACACGAGAGCTAAATGCTGATGACGTTTTATTTAGCTTCAATCGAATTCTTGATAAAGAGCATGCTTTTCATCAAATATCGGGCGGTAAATATCCATTCTTCCAAAGTGTTGGCTTTGCAGAACTAATTGATTCAATAGAAAAAATTAATGACTTCACCGTCCGATTCAATTTAAAAAGAGCGGATAGTTCTTTCTTAGCAAATTTAGCGACTGACTTTTCTGTTATTTTATCGAAAGAATATGCTGAACAGTTAATAAAAACGAATCAGTTAGAATTAATCGACACCTTACCCATTGGAACTGGGCCATTTAAATTAAAAGAATATCGCACTAGCTCTTTCATTCGTTATACACCGCATCAACAATATTGGGATACGCAGACAACGTTAGAGCAACTTATTTTTGATATTACCCCGAGTAATACCGGGCGATTGACTAAATTACTTGCGGGTGAATGTGATGTGGTTGCTTATCCCATTGCCCACGAAAAGATAAGAAAAAATCCACTTTTATCATTAGATGAAGTGACCGCTTTTAATATTGGTTATTTAGGTTTTAATACCGCTAAGTTTCCTTTTAATAATAAATCGGTAAGACAAGCGGTTTCTTTTGCCATTAACAAACAAGCGATATTAGATACCGTGTATTTTGGGGATGCTGAAGCAGAAGCTGCTACCACACTATTACCTCCGACTTCGTGGGCATATGACCAAAGCATACCGACAATAGAGTATTCAATTGATAAAGCGAAAAGAATACTGCAGGAAGCAGGGTTTGTTGATGAATTGACAATAGATTTGTGGGCAATGCCAGTTCAGCGCTCATATAATCCTGACGCCATCACCATGGCAAAACTTATTCAAGCAGATTTGAAAAAAATAGGGATTAAAGTCAACATCGTGACCTACAATTGGCAAGAGTTTCTGCGCAGACTCGCGCTTGGTGAGCACCAATCAGTACTGATAGGTTGGTCTGCTGACCACCCTGATCCTGATAATTTTTTCACCCCTCTGTTAAGTTGTGCTTCAGCTGAAGCTGGCAATAACAGAAGCTTTTGGTGTAATGATCAGTTTGATGATCTAATTCAAGAAGCCTTAACCACAACTGACATCAGTCAGCGGAAAACGCTTTATAGCCAAGCATTACAAATTGCAGCAGATGAATTACCTTTATTTCCGATTGCCCATTCGAAACGTTTCCAAGCTCGGTCAAAAAAGATCCAAGGTAAATTATTAAACTCCTACGGTGGTATTGATTTTAATGGAGTAACAAAAAAATAACATGCTGATATTTATTGTTCGACGATTAAACCTTTTTATATTTACCATGTTTCTGCTGACGGTATTGTCTTTTAGTTTAAGTTTTTTATTTCCTGGCGATCAAATTACCAATATTTCAGGACAAATAAATGCCAGCCCTGAACAAATAGAATTAGTCGCCTTAGAGTATGCTAAACATCAATCCATTATCGCTCAGTATTGGAATTATATTAAGCACCTGCTCAACGGTGATTTAGGCCTGTCTATGGCTAGTCAATTAGAAATTGGCACTGAAATATTACACCACTTACCTGCTACTATTGAATTAAGCTTAGTTGCACTTTTTATTGCCATGATAATAGGTATTCCTATTGGTTTTATTGCGGCAATTAGACACCGTAAAAAAACAGATGACCTTATTTTATCTGTTGCTATGATAGGTTATTCGGTGCCAATATTTTGGCTTGGATTATTGGCTATTTTAGTTTTTTCAATCCAACTTGGATGGTTACCTTCAGCAGGTCAAATCAGTTTGGTTTATGAAATAAAGCAGGTCACCGGCATTCAATTTATTGATATTTTACTCAGTGAAAGTCCTTATAAATGGCAAGCTTTTCAAAATGCCAGTGCACATATTATTTTACCCGCATCTGTTATTGCTTTGGCACCTGCGACAATATTCGTTCGTCTTGCACGCACGGCAATGCTTAATGTGATGGAAACTCATTATATTAAAGCCGCCATGGCAAAAGGGTTAACCTTTCAGCAAATAATTTATCGACATGCCATTAGAAATGCCATGGTCAATGTTATTCGCGATGTGGGATTACAGTTTGCAAATTTAGTGACTCTAGCCATGGTAACTGAAGTCATATTTAGTTGGCCTGGCATCGGCAGATGGTTAATTGAGAGTATCTATCAACGTGATTATACGGCCATACAAGGTGGGCTTTTGGCGCTTTCTAGTTTTATTTTTATCGTCCATATTTTTACAGATTTCATTTATGCTTGGCTAAACCCATTAGCAAGAGAGGGAAAACATGGCCCGCGATAAAATATATATCGAAGAAGAGTTTCCCTCACCATTACTGCAGCTATGGCATAATTTCCGTCAATCGCCCGTTGTGATGATAGGTTTTGGCGGCTTTCTGTTTATTAGTTTGTTTGCCATTTTATCACCACTTATTTCGCCCTATTCTCCTATTGAAAACCATCTTGGCGAATTGTTGCTCCCTCCTGCTTGGAGTGCAGACGGTGATGTCAGCTTTTTACTTGGTACCGATAATCTCGGACGAGATATGTTATCGCGCTTAATGCACGGCGCTACTTTAACGTTTGGATTAAGTTTCATTGTTGTTATTATTGCGCTTGTTATTGGCGTCGTCATAGGTTCATTATCAGCATTAACCAAAGGGATAAAATCGAGCTTTTTAAATCACTTTCTAGACGTTATCTTATCAATACCTTCATTGTTACTCGCTATAGTCATTGTCGCTATTTTAGGGCCGGGGTTGAGCAATACATTGTGGGCAATCGTTATGGTGTTGATTCCGCAATTTATTCATATTACC
>DAINNQ010000266.1:0-4247 GCA_036735825.1 Alteromonadaceae bacterium
CGCATATACAGAGTATAAACAACAAATAAACTCGCTAAAATAAATAAAACTGGATGAAAAAACCAACATATCGCGGCAATAGAAAAATAATAAGAACGCAATCCGTAATTATAAGAATGAGCCGCTTGGTCTTGCACTACAGCCATTTGTTTAGCATATTGTTTAAGGTTTTCATTCGTTCCATTTTCATCGTGGGGCGCTGCACCCACCATGACATTCAAAAAACCGTATTGACGCATTGACCAAGTAAATTGAAAAAATGCCAGCACAAAAATAAAGGCTAATAGGCCAAGCTTTAATTGAATGACTGAATGAAATGGCGCTTCTGCGTATGGTATAGACGTAATAACTTCTTCTAATTTTTCTACTTGGGCGAACAAGGTCAACACACCGGCTAAAACTAATAATGTAGATGAAGCGAAAAAAGCAATATTTCGCTCTAAATTCGCTAATAGTGCAGCTTCCCCTACTTTTATCTCACGTGTCATAATTTCATACATCCAATGAATGCGATGTTGATGTAAGCATCGAGCAATACAATTGGTGGTTTTGGCCATTTTACGGGCAAAAACCGTATAGCCAAACCAGCAACTGACAAAGCAAATTAAAGCAATAATATTGATAATTGAAAACGTCATTTATCTTTAACCAAATCATAACTGGATTACTGTGATTTTAATTATGCAGGAGTTAAGAGTAACTATCGATAAAAATTGTTAAGAAAATCACTAATCTACTTCCACTTTTATTTACACTTTTTTTACATATCAAGCGTTATCTTCCGTTAATCTTATCAAAACAGCGGATCATCGATATTCCTTTGACACAAAATGTTACTTTTCTACAATGCTGCCTTCTTTTGATTTATATGCCATAAAGTGGAACATTCATGTTTGTTGTAAAAACACGGCTCATATTATCCATCACTGCTATTTTCTTCTCTTATAGTCTGACAAACGTCACATTCGCAAAAAAATTTGATGAATCTCCGATAAAAATTCCAACAGTTATTGGCAATATAACTATCGATGGTGAATTAAACGAACCACAATGGCAAAAAGCGAAGAAAGTGTTCGTCAACAACGTCACTCGCCCCTTTGATAATATTGACAGCCCAGTGTCAACCGAAGCCTTATTGATGGAAGACGGGGAAGTATTTTATATCGCTTTTATTGCACAAGACCCTGATCCTAGCCAAATTCGCGCATTTTTAAGGGACAGAGATAAATCTTGGGGTGATGACATTGTCGGGGTGAAATTAGACACATACAACGATCAACGCACCGCTTATCGTTTTCTGGTCAATCCATTAGGTTCACAAATAGACGGCATAGAGAGTGAAGTTACCAAGAAAGAAAGTGATTCATGGGACGGAATTTGGGACAGTGCGGGGAAAATTAATCAATCAGGCTATGTGGTTGAAATGGCGTTGCCTCTAAGAATGTTAAATTTTACTGAAAATGATTCAGTGCAAGACTGGGGAATTGAGCTGTTACGAATGTATCCGCGTGATGATAGATTACGTATTTCAAATATTTATTTAGACAGAGGCAATAGCTGCGAATTATGTCAGCTAAACACCGCAACTGGCTTTAAAACCGCTAAACAAGGCGATAATTTAACCATCACACCATCGATAGTGACTGGCGTAGCTGAAGAAAAAAATGAAGAGACACAAGACTGGGACAAAAGTGATAATACCGAAGCAAGCTTAGATGTGCGCTGGGGCATCACACCTGATTTACTCCTTAACGCTACGATCAACCCAGACTTTTCAACAGTTGAAACAGATAACGCGCAGCTTAATATCAATAATAATTTTGCGCTGCATTTTCAAGAAAAGCGCCCTTTTTTCTTAGACAATGCCGATTACTTTGATTCGGATTACAACCTTATTTATACCCGAAACATCAACGCACCTAATTACGGCACTAAATTAACAGGAAGATTTAACGAACACTCTTTCGGGTTATTTGTTACCGATGACGACAGCACTAATATATTGATTCCTGGCAATAGATCATCATCAATTGCTGAAATTGAAGGAAAATCACAAGCAACAGCACTACGTTATCGTTACAATTACAATGCTGATATTACCTTAGGATGGGTCAGCACATTAAGAACCGCTAAGCAATATGAAAACGCTGTTCATGGCCTTGATGCAAGGTTTCGCCTTAGTCAATATGATGTCTTTAAATTTCAATCACTGATTTCAAGCACGCAATATCCAAATGATTTATTTGAACAATTTTGTGATGCAGACGATGCTAGCCAGTGCAGTCAACCATCAGAGCAAACATGCGAGTTTGGTGATTGTCTGTATAACGAAAACGTTTTGCGCACGAACATTAACGATAAATTTAGCGGTAACGCGTTTAAAGCGGGTTATTATCACAATGATAGCAATTGGTATTATCGCGCGACTTATAATCGACAAAATGCCGGTTTTCGTGGTGATTTAGGCTTTATATCAAGAGTTGATCACAACAGATTTTCTATTGGTGGTGACAGAAAATGGTACGCTGAACCGGGTAGCTGGTGGACACAAGCAAAAATCTATTCTGATTGGGATATCACCCGAAATGACGACAATGAGTTAATTGAAAAAGAATTTGAAATTAATGGTCAACTTAACGCGATTTACGGCTCTCACTTAAGATTAGGTTTTTCTCATAGTGAAAAAGTTGGTAGTCGGCTTGATAAATCTTCATTAAAAATTGAGGGTAATACCGACTTATTTACTGAAAATCAGTTTCACTTATCGGCAAACATCAAGCCAATACTTGGCTTAAACCTCAATACCTTTATTCGCTATGGTGATGAAATTGATTACAGTAATAATCGATTAGGCAATAAAAAACAGATCAACTTTACGGCTAATTGGAATGCCAACCAACATTTAGAAATGAATATAAAACAAATTTTTAGAAAGCTTGATGCTGATAGCGCTAATGTATTTATTGCCCGCTTAACTGACTTTAGAGCAACTTATCAGTTTGACATTAAAAGTTTTATTCGTTTAACCGTGGTTTATAACAATACCTCAAAAAATCCTTTTAACTACTTATATTCTGCGCCAGAAGATATAACCGCACACAGCAAAACATTGTCGTCAGAATTACTCTACGCCTATAAAATAAATCCGCAAACCGTTTTCTATTTAGGTTACGCAGATAATCATGATGCGCAAGAGAATTTTAGTGATATAGAGCAAAATCAACGCAGTATGTTTATGAAATTCAGTTACGCTTGGATGAAATAGCGCAGCTTTTATCATTATTTCAACTCCTGCTTAAACTTCAGCTTTCACTAGCAAACAAAACCGTGACTCTTCACGGTTTTTTGTTTTCAGATCATCCAAATAGCGCCTAAGTTAGTCAAAAATTCATTAATAAATTGTAATACTACAGTAAATTTGTAAAAATTTGCGTTAATGGACGCACTTAACACTGAAGTTAAGTAAATAATAAAAATAATTTGGAGTTTTTATGCAGTTTTTTAGTAGTAACTGCTGCTCTACCTTAGTGAAACTATTTGTTTTCTTATTAAGCAATTTGTTCACCTTGCAGGTATATGCAGAAAACACTACCTCGATGGTTCAATCGTTTGAAATTCCCCACTCTACTTTGTCTGTAAAAGTTGATGGCGAACTTGACGATAAAATTTGGCAACATGCCAAATCATTTTCACTCAATCTTGTTAACTATCCTTGGCATAATAAACCTAGCCCTGTCGAAACAACGGCAAAAATCATTGAGAATGGCGAATATATCTATGTCAGCTTTTTAGCTCAAGATCCTAACCCCGAAGAAATACGAGCATTTCTTGGTGATCGTGATTCTCGTTGGAGCGATGATATTGTTGGTATTAAGCTTGATACCTTCAACAGCCGACGATTAAATTATGAATTTTTTGTCAACCCATTTGGTGTTCAGCACGACAGTATAAAAAATGAGATGACCGGCTCAAATAATGATTCCTGGAACGGTATTTGGGATTCATATGGCAAGATCACCGAGCAAGGATTTCAGGTTGAAATTGCCATTCCGTATAGCATATTAAACTTTGAAAACAGCAATGACATAAAAACATGGGCTTTTGAGTTTGTTCGCTTATACCAACGTGATACGAGTTTACGAATATCACACATGGCCATTGACCGAAATAATGATTGCTGGTTATGTCAAGCACCTGAATTAAAAGGCTTTAAAGACGCAAAAATTGGTAAGAGTATCATGGTTACT
>DAINNQ010000267.1:0-4230 GCA_036735825.1 Alteromonadaceae bacterium
CGCTTGGATAGCTTGTTCAATAACTTCTTGAGGAGCTTCTTGTAATTCACTTTCGTCATTGGCATATAACGGCGTACATAAAACTGATAATGCCGCAATTAAAATAATTTTTTTCATTTTCTTTCCTGATAGTTTAAGACTAATGTTCCCATTCGTCATACATAGTGTTGATGTTTCTAGCTAAACGTCTGTGATCTTGCATCAAGTCAGATTTCTTTTTAACTTGCACTTTTCTCTTAGCCGTTTTTTTAAACGCAGTTTTATTGCCAGAACCATATGCGATTTCAAAGCCTGAAATTCCATTACCAAAATACGAATCATCAGCTAAATCAGCATCATCATATTCACTAATATTCATCACTTACCCTCAAAAAAAATTCACAATTGAATTTCAAGCAAATAATGGCTGAAAAACAAAATAAGAAAAGTGAAATATTTTCGGTTTTATCATAAATTTTTTTGATTAAACCTCACCATTAAAAATGTACTATTGACAAAGATTGAAATGAGATACCTTATTTCGACCATTATTTTTAGACCTATATAACGCAGTATCTGCATGGCTGATCAACTGCGTAATACTAAGTTTCATACTAATATCATAAGTTGTAATACCAATACTTAGGGTAAGCTGGTATTGGTCAGCTAAAGGATATTGTAAAAATGCTGCACGTATTCTTTCTGCAAAAGCGATTGAATCTTGCTCGTTAAGTTCAGGACAAATTAATAAAAACTCATCCCCTCCCCAACGACCTAATTTATCTGATGGTCGAATCTTACCTTTTAAGTAATCAGCAACTTGTTTTATTGCTTCATCTCCAATAAGGTGACCCGCACTATCATTAAGTTGTTTAAAATTATCAATATCAATAAGCATTAGTGAGATTGGCCTTTGGTATCGTTCTGCTCTTTGAAGCTCTTCTTTTAAAAATTTATCAATCGAACGTCGATTGAATATATTGGTAAGGTGATCCAAATTCGCTTCTTTTTCTAAATGATTAATGCTTGTTATATCGCGTGCAATGGCAATGCTACGTGATTCTCCATCCACAATGACAGAAGAAATGGCTATGCTTAAATCAACATACTTTCCCTCTTTAGTTTTACCAAGAATTTTATTGGCTCTTTGACTCATTAGCCTTGATTGCTCTTTGCCAGTAAAGTTTTGACGATTTATTTTGTGTTTATTTCGATGTTTTTCATCGAGTAAGTCTTCAATCGTTAGTTTGAGAAACTCTTTTTTTGAATACCCAAAAATGGTGCATGCTGCTTTATTGGTTTGTATGATATAGCCTTCTTCGTCTGCGTAAATAATTCCATCTGGAGAAGACTCTAAAATAGCTTGATTTTCATTGACAATTTTAGAAAATCGTTTAATGAAAACATAAAGCATCAAAATTAAGAAAAGCAAAACTGGAATGATAAAAAAAGCGGATACTAACGTGTTGCGCTCTAATAAATCGGTTTTATTTAATGCCAATTGATATCGATTTTCAAAGCCTTTAATAATCATTGTGCGTAGCTGGGACAGAGCTAATTCTGCTGGTTTGTCATTAATTTTTACTAATTCATCTAAGTCATTGGTTGATAAATTACGCCATTGATCATGAGCGCTTTTAAGTCTGAAGTAATATTCATCTAATACGCTCAAAATAATGTTTATATTTTCTTGTTCTTGAGAGTTTTGCGCATTTTTGTAGAGTAAATTTAAGTTAATTTTGGCTTGTTGATAGCTTGAAATGGCTGTGTCGTAATAATCATCTGTACGCCTAATAAGATAATTTTTAAAGTTATGAACGAAACCGTTGTAACCAATAGAGCGTTCTAGTTCAATTAAACTATTTGCTTGCTTTAAATCTTCCTCAGATAACGCTTTCCAACTTTGATGTAAGGTTCTGACACCTTGAATTTGGATGAACATGAATATAAGGGTTAAGAACAAAGCCGCCAGAGCTAAAAACACTATTGCACGAAAATTCAAATCTACCTTCCAATTTGGTTAGTCATTACTCCTGTAAAATTATAGTCAAAGAAAAAATTATGTGATTGAAAATTATTATTAAAACCATTTATTTTTCTTAAATAGCCACACTTGGATCGCAACAACAATGACTAAAAATATGATAAACAAGCTAAAAGCACTGGTGTTATCAGCTCCAGGTATACCGCCAACATTTATCCCTAAAAGCCCAGTTAAAAATCCTAGAGGTAGAAAAATAGCGGCTACAATTGACAACACATACATACGATTATTCATTTGCTCATTTAAGCGATTGCTAACTTCTTCTTGGGTAACTGTTGCTCGGTCGCGTATAGAGTCTAAATCTTCAACAAAACGGATCAATTGATCCGTCACTTCCCTTAAGCGGATTTTATCGTCATTAGAAAACAAATTAATTTTTTCACTTTGCAATTGCTGCATAGCTTCTCGCTGTGGGGATAAATATCTTCTCAAAGCGATCACTTGACGACGTAAATCAGCTAATTCACTACGTAAAGTAAAACTATTATTTGCGAGAATATTCTCTTCGATGGCAAGTACTTTATCTTCCAAATCATTGATAGTATCAGCCATACGAAACATCAAACGCTCGGTTAACTGGACAAAAAGTTGAGCTGGAGATTTCGGTCCTGCACCTTGATTTAAGTCAGAAACAATATCACTAACTGAGAGTAACAATCGTCTACGACTACTAACAATACGAGATTTTTCAAGCCAAATCCTAATCGACACCATGTCTTCAGGATTACTATTAGGCGCAAGATTTACTCCTCTGAGTGAGATAAGTAAACCTTCATTCACGATGGTTGCTCGCGGTCGCGTTTCCTCACTGAGTAGCGCGTTAATCACAACAGGATCAAGCTGGCTATGCTCGTTCAACCATCGTTTAGTTTCTTCAAAGCTGTAATCAAAATGTAGCCATGAAGAGCGCGTTAGATCAATAACGTCTTCACTATTTATGATCGTAGCGTTATCAGTTTCGTTAAAATAATAGCCATAAATTAAACCTGTGTTATTCATAAACGCCTCAAATTAAAAACTCGTTAATATCAACCATAGCGTAAAGCTGCGCTTTAGATAAAGTTTGCTGTCTGCTTAAAATACCACAGAAACATTTGATAATAATAAAAAAGTTATTTGCTTAATATTAAATCTCACTGAAATTGTTAGTACAAATACCGTAATTATTTTAACTGTTCATCAAACTAACCATCACGGTAATATTAAAGAATATGTTAAACTACGCTGCTGCGATAAACGCATTCAATAATGTGATATGCGTTATTCATCTAATTTTATTTAAGGCTTTCTCATGAGAAAAACATTTTCATTAACACATGAAAAAATTAAAACACCACGTCTTGTCGATGCAATAAAACATGAGGTAAAAAAATACCTTAAACGAGAAAGAAACAAGCAATTACCTCAAGATGCTGATTATTGGGATTTCGACTGTAAATATGGCGTAACGCAAGAGCAAGCCGAGGAAATACACGTATCATCAATTAATAAATGTATAGACAGTGCTGAGCAATCGACATTAACAAGCTTTTATCTCGAAATTCTTGCTAAGCCAGCCATTAGATCAGTAAAAATCACTGATGAGTAATTTGAAGTAGTATTTCTATCAAAATGATTCAATATAATTACTTGGTGTAATTTTAAAGCCAAGTAATTAATATTGTTAAATTACAACTTTTGTTGAATTAAATACTTGCTACTTAAGTGCTTTGTAAGTGTTGTGAGCACAAGCGGAAACGTGATGAAAAATAAAAATTTTGCGTACAACAAAGGTAATATTACCGCGAACGACATAAATAACGCATAAATGAAAAAAAGCAATTTATGCTTTTTGGCAAAGCGAAAACTCTCAATAAAATTATCCACTACCGACTGTTTTTTCATCCGAGCAATCAAGCAAGGCAACAATCCAATCACTAATGACAACAAGGTAAAAAACCAAGCTAAACAAACATTAAACCAATAAAATTCTTGACTAAGATCGACACCGTTTTCATTTTGAATATTAAACGTTTTCGCTAAAAAAGATGATTGGTCAACATAGATGCTATACATGGCTATCGCGTCTGTCATCCAAATCAAAAAAAACAATATTTGCACTACAAAGACAATGCCTATATTAGCAAGTAAGCTTGATTTTACGTTCACTGCTTGAGGGTTTTCAGTGTTATAGCTTAAGTATTTAGCACTCGAAAGTACCATAGGAT
>DAINNQ010000268.1:0-4207 GCA_036735825.1 Alteromonadaceae bacterium
ACTAATGAAGCTTTAGGGCGTTCAATAATACGGCCAACTTCTCTATCATTTTGATAAATGATAAACGTCGGGGTAAACTTTATTTGCTCAGCTTTTGCTAAACCTTGAGGATCTGTTTTTTGATAATCAAGTGCAATCAATCTCATGGCAATGGCTTTGTTTTGAGTTAATAATTTTAGTAATACAGGCACTTCACGCTGACTGTCATGACACCAAGTACCAAAATATGCATCAATTCTGATGTTCGATGGCCACTCTTTAACGCTATTAATGTCTTGAGTCGACAAGTTCATCTGCTGAAAAGGTATCGAAAAACTCATGTGTTCAGCAAATAATTGTTCAGCACTTATCACTCCTACTACTAACGGCTTTGGTTTTGTGCTTGTCGAGCAAGCATTAAGAGTGAAGATACAGGTAAACCAAATAAATAAAACAAAAATTTTTTTCATAAATTCTCTTTTAATAATAAAATTATTCTAATGTTTCTTTAATTCATTGGCTTTTAATAACATGGCTTTACTCTCTTGTAAAAAGATATCCGCATAATCACCAAACCAATCCGATACCTGATTAAACATGGTAACAAAACCTTCTTTATCTGACATTTCTACGTCTTCCAGCAATTCCAAAAAGCGATAAGCAAAACGTTTCATCATCGCGATATTATCTCGATTCGAAAAAATGATATCTGTATATAAAATTGGGTCTTGAGCAAATAAACGACCGACCATAATGAGCTCTAAGCGATAAATCGGAGAACTCATCTCAACGAGTTGGGCAATATCAGCACCTTCGGTCATCAAATGGTAACCATAAGCAATCGTTGAAAAATGTCGCATCACTTGAACCATAGACATGGCTTGGTCGTGTGCTCTAGCATCAACAGGGTATATTTTCGCGCCCCACACTTGAAACTGTTCGAGTAACCAATGGTATTGTTCAGGAAAGCGCCCGTCACACGCAATAATCGTCTGCTTGATCAATCCTGATACATCAGGACCAAACATCGGATGCAAACCAACTACAGGGCCGGTATGCACTTTCAACATTTCATATAGTGGCGACTCTTTAATACTGGTTACATCCGCCAAAATACAATCTTTAGGTAAGGAAGATAATTGCTGAATAATTTTCGCAGTTAGTCGAATCGGCACAGCAACGATAACCACACTCGCCGTAGATAAAATTTCTTCACTATGTTGCCAGTCGTTTTGCTCAATTGTTGCGACCTGATAATTTGAACGATTAAATAAATCAACGAAAATACTGCCTAATTGCCCTTTGCCGCCAACAATAACCACTTTACGGCAATCAGGATTGACGCATCGATAGCCACTTGCATCTTGACTCACATAAGAGTCACGCATGAGTCGTCGTAATACGTCTTCAATTAGTTCTGGAGATAACCCAGCTTCTAAAGCTTGCTGCCTGCGTTTTGACAGCAACTGAGCTTCACGCTCTGGTGCATAAATCGGCATGCCGACTTTACTTTTTAATGCGCCAACTTTCGTAGTAACCGCTCGACGCTTAACCAATAAATCAACGAGTTGGCTATCAATCTCGTCAATTTCATCGCGTAGAAGCTTAAGTTCAGGTTCTATATCGGTAATTTTCATTCATTCATTCTTTTTTGAAAGCGTTAACTTGTGATTCTGCTTTTTAATACATCTTGAAGTTTCAATTGCGCTTCAGCAAATAACTTTTCTGTCGTCGTAAAGTCAATACATGCATCAGTCACTGATACGCCATATTTTAGCTGATCTTTCGGTAATTCGGCACTTTGATTACCTTCATTAATGTGACTTTCAAGCATAATACCAATAATGGATTTATTGCCTTGGCATATTTGATCAAAAACGTTATTAGCCACTAAAGGCTGACGTCGATAATCTTTATTAGAATTTCCATGTGAGCAATCGACCACAATACCTGGTTCGAGGTTGTGAGTGGCAAGATCGTTTTCACAAATGGCAATGTTATCGGCGTCATAATTTGGTTTCTTGCCACCACGCAAAATGACATGACCATCTGGATTTCCAGAGGTTTTAATTAATGCGACTTGTCCTTTAATATTAATGCCCATAAAACGATGTGATGATGCGGCTGATTGCATTGCGTTAATAGCAACGCTTAAGCTGCCATTCGTGCCATTTTTAAAACCAATGGGCATGGATAAGCCACTTGCCATTTCTCTATGCGTTTGAGATTCAGTAGTGCGTGCGCCTATTGCCGCCCAACTAAAAAGTTCAGCCAAATATTGTGGACTGATAGGATCTAACGCTTCAGTTGCTAAAGGTAAACCTAAATCAGTCAGGTAAATTAATAATTCACGCGCTTTTCTTAAACCATTTTCAACATCAAAAGAACCGTTCATGTCAGGATCATTGATCAAGCCTTTCCAACCCACTGTTGTCCGTGGTTTTTCAAAATACACTCTCATTACTATGTATAAACTATCTTGATATTTGTCATGCAATGTTTTCAGTTTGCGCGCGTATTCTTTAGCTGCTTCAACATCGTGCACTGAGCAAGGCCCACTGATCACCAATAAGCGATGATCTTTTTTATGAATAATATCTGCGATTTCTTGACGAGACTTAATAACAAATTCTCGTCCACTATCTGAAAGTGGTAATTCATCTCTTAACTGTTGAGGTGTAATTAACACTTCTTCGGCGTTAACGTGAATATCGTTTAATGAGCCTTTAGGGCTAGATGACAGATTAATTAAAGTAGACATAGTGTTTTCCAAATATTTACAGCGAGTGTTTAAAAATAAAAAATGTACGAGCAGCTAAACTAGGTTTAGCAATAGAAAGGAAGGTAATAATAAAATCGTAATTTGAAGGTGTTCATATATAATTTCAATTTCGTAAAGTTATTTTTACGCGATTTGTAATGAATATCTTACACTCAAATCTTCAGCTAGGCAAAGTGTTTTTTACTCTTCAAATCAATTTTCTGTAATGGTTTGGACTCCGTTTCACAAACACCAAGAACACATAAAAATATGCAGATATAAAAAAAAGCGCAATAAAGCGCTTTTAATCAATGATATAATCTAAAACATGATCAGTTACATTAGCTATGCTACAGAGCTAAAATCTAACCATGAACAATGCGATTTTCGATTAGGTTATCAACAACAGCAGGATCAGCCAGTGTTGAAGTATCGCCTAGTGTATCTAAATCATTTTCTGCAATTTTACGTAAAATACGACGCATGATCTTACCTGAACGAGTTTTAGGTAAACCTGGCGCCCACTGAATATAATCAGGTTTAGCAAATCGCCCTAGTTCTTTAGCGACAAATTCAATCAGTTCTTTATTCAATTCATCTGATTCTGTTGCATTACTCATGAGTGTAACGTAAGCGTAAACACCTTGGCCTTTCACCTCATGCGGATAACCAACAACAGCTGCTTCAGCTACAGCAGGGTGAAGTACTAAAGCACTTTCAATTTCTGCAGTGCCTAAACGATGTCCTGAAACATTAAGGACATCATCAACACGACCTGTGATCCAATAAAAACCATCTTCATCACGTTTTGCACCGTCACCAGTGAAGTAATTACCTGGATATTGGCTCAAGTAAGTTTCATAGAAACGTTCATGGTTGCCATAAACACTACGCAGTTGTCCTGGCCAACTACCTGTCATCACTAATAAACCTTGATTCTCACCTTCTAAGGTATTGCCATCTTTATCAAATAGCGCAGGTTTAACGCCAAAGAAAGGCTTGCCTGCGGCACCTGGTTTCATATCAACGGCACCCGGTAAAGAGGTGATAAGAATTCCACCCGTTTCTGTTTGCCACCAAGTATCAACGATTGGACAGTTTGACTTACCTATCACTTCATAATACCAATGCCATGCTTCTGGATTGATTGGTTCACCCACTGTACCTAAAATGCGAAGCGATGAAAGATCAGATTGATTGACTAAATCATCACCTAAACTCATTAATGCTCGAATAGCCGTTGGCGCTGTGTAAAATACATTCACTTTATGTTTTTCACACACTTGCCAGAATCTTCCCGCATCTGGATAAGTAGGCACGCCTTCAAACACTAATGTAGTTGCACCATTCGCTAGTGGGCCGTAGAAAATATATGAATGACCCGTGATCCAACCCGCATCAGCTGTACACCAATATATCTCACCTTCTTTATAATCAAAAACATACTTATGAGTCATAGCGGCATAT
>DAINNQ010000269.1:0-4204 GCA_036735825.1 Alteromonadaceae bacterium
AAAGATGTACCTGACGAAGCTGCTGTTGCTATTGCATTAATTGAAAATATTCAACGTGAAGATCTCAATGCCATGGAAGAAGCGATAGCATTAGAGAGATTATTAACTGAATTTGAATTAACGCATCAAGAAGTCGCTGATGCCGTAGGTAAATCTCGTACAACTGTCACCAACTTATTACGTTTAAATAATCTCAACGCTGAAGTAAAAACCTTGTTAGAACATGGTGATATTGAAATGGGACATGCGCGCGCCCTACTCGCTTTGCAAAATGATGAACAAACAACTACAGCAAGAACCGTTGTTGCCAAAGAGCTGACCGTCCGTGAAACGGAAGCATTGATCAAAAAAATACAATCACCTGAAAAAGCCAAAGAAGAAAAAGTGAAAGACCCTGACACTAAATCTCTTGAACAAAATTTGTCCGAAAAACTAGGTTCGCAAGTGACTATTTCTCACAATGCGAAAGGCAAAGGTAAATTAGTTATATCGTATACAAATTTAGATGAGTTAGATGGGATCGTCGCGCGTTTTAGGTCTTTTTAACTTTCAGTGCTATTTAACTTAATTATTACTGACTTATTCGCACATATTGAGGGCACCAACTGCCCTCTTTTGTTGCATTAACGCTGGAATTAAGTATACTTGCGTCGGCTTAATAAAGTTAGAACATTAACTTTAAATTAGCATGGGTTTTACGAAGATTTTCGTTTGGAGAGTTGAGTGATTGCTTGGCAAAAAAACGCCTTAACTGCAACAGGACGAAAATACGCATCAAGGCAATTAGTGCTGATGATGATAGCCGTAATACTTTATGCAGTTATTACATATTATTTTTGGGGGTTATCACACGCTTATTCAGTATTAACTGGTGGAGCAGTTGCGATAATCCCTAATATTGTCTTCGCGTATAAAGCATTTAAATACGCAGGAGCAACGGCCTCTAGAAAAGTAGTAGCATCTTTTTTTAGTGGCGTAAAATTAAAATTGGGTTTGACGGCGCTATTATTTGCACTAGCCTTTAAATTTTTAGTGATTATCCCTGTCCCCTTTTTTACAAGTTTATGTTTAGTTGTGGTGATGCCATTACTAACACCCATTTTATTTAGATTTAAACTTTAATCATTAGGAACGTTAATATGTCATCAAGTGCTGAAATAACCAGCCAAGAATATATTAAACACCATTTAACCAATCTATCAGTAGGTGAAGGCTTTTGGACTTTTCATATTGATACACTTGGTTGGTCGGTGTTTTTAGGTTTGGTTTTTTTAACTATCTTCCGTTCAGTGGCTAAAAAAGCTGAAACAGGAGTCCCTGGAAAACTTCAATGTGCTGTTGAAATGATCGTTGAATTTGTCGACGACAGTGTCAAAAGTACCTTTCACGGTAAAAACCCAGTGATAGCGCCATTAGCGTTAACTATTTTTGTTTGGGTTCTTTTAATGAATGCGATGGATTGGGTACCAGTTGATTTAATTCCTAAAGCATTTGAATTGGTTGGTGTTCATTACATGAAAGCCGTACCTACCACAGACATCAATATGACCTTAGCATTAGCATTAGGGGTGTTTTGGTTAATTATTTATTATTCAATTAAGGTAAAAGGTATTAGTGGTTTTATTAAAGAATTAACGACTCAGCCTTTTGGTCATTGGACATTATATCCAGTGAACTTCTTACTTGAATCAGTGACATTATTGGCTCGTCCATTATCACTTGCTTTACGTTTATTTGGTAATTTATATGCGGGTGAATTGATATTCATTCTAATTGCTACTGTTGGTTTATTCCAATTACCAATGCATTTTGTATGGGCGGCATTCCACTTGTTGGTTATCCCATTACAAGCCTTTATTTTTATGACGCTGACTATTGTTTACCTTAGTTTAGCGCACGAAGATCACTAACTTTTCGGGATTAAGTTAGTTCGACAAAAGTCGGCCCGAAGGGTTAAGGGCAAGGAAGCCCGAAAAATTTTAACATTAAACTTTACTTTAAAAATCGGAGATAAAAATGGAAAACTTAGGTTTACTATATGTAGCTGCTGCGTTGCTTATCGGTTTAGGCGCTTTAGGTACAGCAATTGGTTTTGGTTTATTAGGTGGTAAATTCTTAGAATCTGCTGCTCGTCAACCAGAATTAGCACCACAACTTCAAGTTAAAATGTTCATCGTTGCTGGTCTTATCGATGCGATTGCGATCATTGGTGTTGCAATGGGTCTATATATCCTATTCGTTAAAATTGGTTAATTTTAATTTAACTTTTTTAACTGTAATTTAAATAGGAGGTACACAAATGAACGTTAATGCCACTTTTATAGGTGAAATGATCGCATTTGTCGTATTCGTAATTTTTTGTATGAAGTACGTATGGCCACCAATTATTGGTGCCATCGAAGCTCGTCAAGCAACTATTGCTGATGGTCTTGCTGCTTCAGACCGTGCCGCTAAAGATCTTGAGCTTGCTCAAGAAAAAGCAACAGCACAACTAAAAGAAGCAAAAGCGCAGGCTGCTGAAATTATTGAAGCTGCTAAAAAGCGTGAAACGCAATTAGTTGAAGAAGCTGCTGTGAAGGCACAAGCTGAGAAAGAAAAAATCTTAGCTGCTGGTCACGCAGAAATAGAGACAGAACGTAACCAAGCTAGAGAAGAATTACGCCAACAAGTGGCAATTCTTGCTGTAGCTGGTGCTGAGAAAATTCTCGAGCGTTCAATCGATGCCGCTGCTCACAGCGACATTTTAGATAAACTAGTAGCTGAACTTTAAGAGAGGAATGAGCTTATGTCTGAATTGACAACCGTCGCTCGTCCCTATGCTAAAGCAGCGTTCGATTTTGCTGTTGAAGCTAATGCAATTGACACTTGGCATGAAATGCTAGTGTTTGCCGCAGAAGTTTCAAAAGATGCCACCATCAAAGAATATCTCTCTGGTGGAGCGTCTGTTGAGCAATCACAAGACATTTTTTTGAAAGTGTGTGATGTGCAATTAGATAGCAACGGTCAAAACTTGATTAAAGTAATGGCTGAAAATGGACGCTTGTTGGTGCTACCACAGGTTTTAGCTCAATTTAGTGCTTTAAAAGCTGAATATGAGCAAGAAGTCTCTGTGGATGTTACGTCTGCTGTTAAATTAAAAGCAGCACAACAAAAAGTAATAAGTGCCGCGCTTGAAAAGCGTTTGGCTCGAAAAGTAAAGCTCAATTGTACAGTAGATGCAAACGTAGTTTCTGGCTTAGTAATCAAAGCTGGTGACATGGTTATAGATGGTTCAGTTAGAGGTAAATTGAATCGCTTAGCAACAACTTTACAATGTTAACGGGGAATAGAGCATGCAACTGAATTCCACTGAAATCGCTGAACTGATCAAGAATCGTATTGAACAGTTTGACGTAGTTAGTGAAGCTCGCAACGAAGGTACTATCGTTTCTGTAACTGATGGTATCATTCGCATCCACGGCCTTGCCGATGTAATGCAAGGTGAGATGATCGAACTTCCTGGCAACCGTTTCGCAATTGCGTTAAACCTTGACCGTGATTCGGTAGGTGCGGTAGTTATGGGTCCATATGCGGACCTAGCTGAAGGTGTAAAAGTAAAAGGTACTGGTCGTATTTTAGAAGTACCAGTAGGACGTGGTTTATTAGGCCGCGTTGTAAATACTCTTGGTGAACCAATTGATGGCAAAGGTCCTATCGAAAATGATGGCTTTGCACCAGTTGAAGTAGTAGCACCAGGTGTTATCGATCGTAAATCTGTTGATGAACCAGTACAAACGGGTATCAAATCAATCGATGCGATGATCCCAATTGGTCGTGGTCAACGTGAATTAATCATTGGTGACCGTCAAATTGGTAAATCTGCGATCGCTTTAGACGCAATTATTAATCAAAAAGACACTGGTATTAAGTGTGTTTATGTAGCTATCGGTCAGAAAGCTTCTACTGTGGCGAACTTAGTTCGTTCATTAGAAGAACATGGCGCGTTAAGTAATACTATCGTTGTTGTAGCATCTGCTTCTGAAGCTGCTGCACTACAATACTTATCAGCGTACTCTGGTTGTACTATGGGTGAATACTTCCGCGACCGCGGTGAAGATGCACTAATCGTATATGATGATTTGTCTAAGCAAGCTGTTGCTTATCGTCAAATTTCATTGCTTTTACGTCGTCCGCCAGGCCGTGAAGCATACCCAGGTGATGTATT
>DAINNQ010000270.1:0-4173 GCA_036735825.1 Alteromonadaceae bacterium
TCAATTTATATTGCTGATGGATATATCTACAATGGCTTTTGCTTTGAGTATGGGAATGGCCAACGGCTGGCCGTTAATGGTACTTGCCGTGACGAGCGCCGTGACCAAAATAGTGATTATTTACTTATTTTATTGGGTGAAAAATAGCAAAGTCGCTTATCAGTGAAGAGAATGTGGTTTTTAAGTTTATTTCGAAATGAACGATGAACTAAAAGGCAATTTCCTCGTTTCACAGCTTAATCTCAAGTTTCTATTCACAATGCTGAGTAACTAAGGTATAACGGCGCGATGAAGATCCCTAAACGAATACAACCGCTTGTTGACGACGGTTTAGTTGACGAAGTGATTTGCCAATTAATGAGTGGCAAAGAAGCCACTGTTTATATGGTGCGTTCAGGCGACGACGTTATTTGTGCAAAAGTTTATAAAGAAGCAAATAAGCGAAGCTTTAAAAAAGCGGCTCAATATCAAGAAGGTCGAAAAAGTCGTAATAGCCGTAGAGCTAGAGCGATGGAAAAGGGCTCTAAATATGGTCGTGAGCAACAAGAAGAAGCTTGGCAAAATGCCGAAGTTGATGCCTTAAATTTGCTTGCTGAAGCTGGGGTTAGAGTACCTCAAGCATATGGTTGTTACGATGGCGTGCTGTTAATGGAGTTGATCACTGATGATGAAGGTGATGTGGCTCCGCGCTTAAATGATGTCGCTATGTCAGCAGAACAAGCCATTGAAGACTGTGAAGACGTTATGCTCTATGTGCAACGCATGTTATGTGTTGGTATTGTGCATGGTGACTTATCTGAATTTAATGTCTTAGTTGACGCTTATGGCCCAGTAATTATCGACTTGCCGCAAGCTGTTGATGCTTCTGCTAACAATAACGCAAAAGCGATGTTAATTCGTGATGTTAATAATATGCTTGAGTATTATGGGCAATTTGCTCCGCAACTATTAAAACGCCAATACGCGCAAGAAATGTGGGCACTTTATGAAAAAAGTGAGCTCTCGCCAGAAACTACATTAACAGGGGTTTATGCAGGCAAAACGGCCAAAGCGAATGTCGGTAGTGTGTTAGATGAAATAACGGCAGCATTTGAAGAAAACCAAGCCAAACTTGAACGCATAAGAGAAGCGGATGAAGTTGAATAAATTCATCACTCGACACTTATAAATTTAGCATTTAAAAAATCAATCACGATGACTTCCTTAAAACATAAAGCCGCTCATTCCTTAATTGTTCTCGATTTTGAAACTACGGGCTTGTCACCTGATAATGGTGATAGAGCGATTGAAATAGGCGCGGTGAAAATTGAAAATGGCGAAGTTGTTGATCATTTTCAAGAGCTGATGAATCCTGGTCGTCGTATTAGTGACTTTATCGAGCAATATACGGGTATTACCAATCGCATGTTAGCTGATGCGCCGCCGTGTGCACAAGTGATGGAGAGATTCGCCGACTTCATACAAGGAGAAAATTTACTTGCTCATAATGCCTCGTTTGATAAACGTTTTTTAGATGCAGAAATACAGCGTATTGATAGAAGCTATCAAGGTGAATTTGCCTGCTCTTTGCTCGTTTCACGCAGAATATATCCTCAAGCGCCTAATCATAAATTAGGTACTTTAATTGACTATAAAGGAATTAACGCACAGGGAAATTTTCATAGAGCGTTATTTGATGCGCAAATGACTGCTAAATTATGGCATAGTATATTGGCTGATATTACCGAAAACATTAACGGTGAAGATATTCCGTTTGAATTGATTCAGAGATTGTCTAAAACAACAAAAAATCAAGTTAAAACGCTACTGGCTAAATGGTCATTGTCGTAGTGAACATGACTAAACAAAACTAAGCAAGACAAGCCAAAAATAAACAAGACAAAACAATATAAAATTTTTCTTCAATAATTAGAGTGGATAAAAAGATGAACCCCATTATTCAAACCTTAAAAGAATTAAATATCAGTGATGAAAAAATTGCTGAGCTTTTCACAACCTTGACTGAAAACCCGATGATGGCAATGGCCACTATTCAAAGCTTAGGGATTCCTCCCGAAAAGCTACAACCTATTATGATGATGGTGATGACTAACCCTGATTTAATCAAAGAGGCGGTAGTTGAATTAGGTTTAGACTTTTCAAAAGTTGAAGAAGCGAAAGCGAAATTAAAGCCCAATCAGTAAAACTGGAACGACATGCCTGACAATATAACATCGATATTTAGCAGCAAATTACCGATATCTATAGAGGTAACGAAAGCACTTGCTGACCAATATCAGCGGTTAAGTTCAGTAGTCAATAAGCTTGAAGCACAAGTTAACTTTCAAACGATGACGGCGGGTTGGTATGGTGATGAAAATAATATCATCACCATTAAGTTTTTTTTAGAGTCATCAAGCAGTTTCTCACAGCAAATAGCAAAGCGTTTGTCGGGTAAACGCATCGATTTTGCCGATGACGTGGTCAGTTACTTTCATCATGACAGTAACATGGTTTATTGTTACGTAGCGTTAACAGACGCTGAACTTGCTGTGATAAATAAACACCCTAAAGTATTAGCGACTTTTATTGATAAAAAAATGAATAAAACTTTAAAGCTAATTGCTAATAATCTTTCACTTCCGCCATTTTAAACTGTTTTAAATTCAAAACGTTTTGAGTTGCCATATCAATTATGCGTCAAATTGAAACGAGAATCTCGATATTGTTTAGGTGACATGCCGACCATTTTCTTAAATAAACGCGAGAAATAATAAGGGTCGGCATAGCCTAAAGTTTCTGCAATATGTTTAATGGTGTCTTGGCTATTGTCTAATTGAAAACAAGCATGTTGAATTTTCATGTTAATAAAGTGCTGAATAGGAGATGTGTCAGTCAGTTCTTTAAATTTCTTGGCAAAATGAAATTTAGATAATTGGCTGTAATGTGCCAAAGTATCGAGATTCAGATCTTGATGAAGATTGTTTCGCATTAAGCTTTCGATGGCATCAATATCAAAATTGGACGAATGATTAAAAGCTTGAAGCCTTAATTGCAAGGCCAAAAAACTCAAAGCTTGCTGCAATAAATGCACGGCATGAATCACATTGGTAGCAGTGTAACCACGTTTACCTAGTGCCAATAAATGATCAAAATCAGCGATAATATTACTGAGTACACTGACATTCGCGACCCCTTCATCCATTTTCATTAATAATCTTTCAGCAAAATCGTCCGCCAGCTTGCCTGTAAAATTTATCCAATAAACCGCATTTTTACTCCCTGCTTGGGCCTGATAAGAGTACGGCTGGTTGGGAGAAACTACCACAAGATCGCCACGTTTAATTGTTCGTGTTTTATTTTTATGTTGCAACAATCCTTCGCCATATTGGCAGTAAATTAAACTGTATTGTTCCTGAGTGGTTTGTACTAATTGGTATCGACTTTCTTGTGAGTATTTACCTAAAGAGACAGGATATAAACCAGAGGTAAGCGAATGCACTTTGAGTTTAGTTAATAAAAACAACGGGATCACCAAACGAATATCTTGATTATTAACTAAGGATTTAGCGGTTTTTGATAGCGCTATTGGCTTTTCTATTGTCAATTTATTGCTCAGCATGAATAACTATTGGTAATCACAATATAGTCCATCATTGGAGCAAGAAAATCAATTTTCATCGCGAAAACTATATGTTCTAATGACTGTAATTATCACAAGTTCAAACAAAAATATTAATTAAATACATTAATAATAGCTAATAACAAGCGCATTAATTTGAGGTAAAACTCGATAAGAATGCTTTCATGGTCGATAGTTGTTAGCAGGTTTTAGACCTTATTTGGCAAAAAGAGAGTCAGCAATGAGTGCAACAAGATATCAATTAAAAAATAAAATTCGCATCGTGACCGCCGCATCTTTATTTGACGGTCATGATGCCGCCATTAATATTATGCGTCGTATTTTACAAGCTAGTGGTGCCGAAGTGATTCATTTGGGGCATGACCGTAGTGTAGAAGAAGTGGTGAATACCGCTATTCAAGAAGATGCTAACGCCATTGCCATGACTTCTTATCAAGGTGGTCACAACGAATATTTTAAATATATGTACGACTTGCTCAAAGAGCGCGGTTGTGAGCATATTCGCATTGTTGGCGGTGGTGGTGGTGTTATTTTACCTACTGAAATTGAGA
>DAINNQ010000271.1:0-4172 GCA_036735825.1 Alteromonadaceae bacterium
TTCGCCATAATGCATTAATTGAACTACATTTCTATAGATAATTTATACATATATAGATTATTTATTGCACAACAACAATTTTATTTCCTTAGTTACGCTAAGGATCCTCTTTTTATTGATTTAAATCATGTTTTCTTATTGATCTATATCAACGCGGAAAGGTAAAATTGCAAACGATATTAGAATATTGGCTCTATTTTGTGATTTATGTCAAAAGCTATCATGCTAATATCGTAGAAAAGTGCTGATTGTAATGATTTTACAATAGCAAAATTTACTATGTTAACGGAACAATAAAAATGACAACAACGCTTGATCAGCCGTCATATAACTTCGATGTGGTACGTCAGTTTACCGTCATGACAGTTATTTGGGGAATCGTTGGTACGCTAGTAGGTGTTCTTATTGCAGCCCAATTAATTTGGCCTGCTTTAAACTTTGATACACCTTGGCTAACTTATTCCCGCCTTCGCCCACTGCATACCAATGCAGTTATTTTTGCATTCGGCACCAGTGCCCTATTTGCAACCTCTTATTATGTTGTGCAACGAACGTGTAAAACAACTTTGTTTGGTGGTTCACTTGCATCATTTACTTTCTGGGGATGGCAAGCAATTATTGTATTAGCAGCAATAACCTTACCTATGGGTTATACCTCAAGTAAAGAGTATGCTGAATTAGAATGGCCAATTGATATTTTAATTGCAGTAGTTTGGGTGTGTTATGCCATTGTCTTTTTTGGCACGATCATCAAGCGTAAAACGTCTCATATTTATGTAGCAAACTGGTTCTTCGGTGGTTTTATCATCACTGTAGCTGTGTTACATATCGGTAATTCAATGGTTATCCCTGTGTCTATGATGAAGTCATACTCATTATATTCTGGTGCTATCGATGCGATGATGCAATGGTGGTACGGACACAATGCCGTTGGTTTCCTATTAACCGCAGGCTTTTTAGGGATGATGTACTATTTCGTTCCTAAACAAGCAGAGCGTCCTGTATATTCTTATCGTTTATCTATTGTTCACTTTTGGGCGTTAGTTTCTTTATATATTTGGGCAGGTCCGCACCACTTACACTACACTGCGCTTCCTGATTGGGCACAGTCGTTAGGTATGGTAATGTCTATCGTGCTATTTTTACCATCTTGGGGTGGTATGATTAACGGTATTATGACCCTTTCTGGTGCATGGCATAAACTTCGTCATGATCCAATTCTTCGTTTCTTAATCGTTTCATTGTCTTTCTATGGTATGTCTACTTTTGAAGGCCCAATGATGGCGATTAAATCTGTAAATGCCTTATCTCATTATACTGATTGGACAGTTGGTCACGTTCATTCAGGTGCTTTAGGTTGGGTAGCTATGGTGTCAATCGGAGCTATGTATCACTTGATCCCTATCCTATTTAATCAAGGTCGTATGTACAGCATTAAATTAATCAATGTTCACTTTTGGATGCATACCGCTGGTATCGTTTTATATATCGTTGCTATGTGGATTTCTGGTGTAATGCAAGGTTTGATGTGGCGTGCGGTAAATACTGACGGCACATTAACTTATAGTTTTGTCGAAAGCTTAACTGCCTCTTACCCGTTTTATTTCATCCGTTTTCTTGGTGGAGTATTAGTTGTTGCTGGTTTTATTTTAATGGCTTACAACATGTTTAAAACAATTGGCGCTAAAGACCATAGTCTTAAGCCAGTTGAAGTAGCGTAAGGAGACCAACCATGGCTAGTAATCCTCAAAATAAACATGAAAAAGTAGAAAAAAATGTTGGTCTTTTCTTTATTTTCACCATTTTTGCTATCAGCATTGGTGGTTTAGTAGAAATAACACCACTATTTTTCCAAAAAGAAACAACACAACCTGTTGATAACTTACGCCCTTATACGGCGTTAGAGATGGAAGGTCGCGATATTTATATTCGTGAAGGCTGTAACGTTTGTCACAGTCAAATGATCCGCCCTTTCCGTGCTGAAACTGAACGATATGGTCATTATTCTGTAGCTGGCGAGCACGTATGGGAACATCCGTTCTTATGGGGCTCTAAACGAACAGGTCCTGATTTAGCTCGTGTTGGTGGTCGCTATAGTGATGACTGGCATCGTGCTCATTTAATTGATCCACGTTCGGTTGTTCCTGAATCTAATATGCCATCATTCAAATGGCTTGAAGAAACAACCCTTGATGGTGCTTTAACAGCTAAGAAACTTGAAACCTTTAATTTCTTAACCCGTAATCGAAGCCATAAAGACGAACAAGGCAATGCAATTCCTCTATATTCTGCAGAAGATATAGCAAATGCAAAATCGGCAGTTAATGGCAAAACAGAAATGCAAGCCTTGATTGCTTACTTACAATCCCTTGGTCATGCACTGAAGTAAGTATTATGGATTATGGAACTCTTAGAGGGTTAATAGCCCTCTTAATATTGGCACTTTTTATCATCATTGTGGTGTGGTCATATAGTAAAAAACGCAAAGCTGACTTTGACAAAGCAGCTAGCTCAATATTAGAAGACGATCACAAAGAAGAAAATAATAAACAGGAGACTAATAATGTCTAGCTTCTGGAGTATATGGATTACCGTTCTTTCATTGGGCACATTAGTAGGTTGTTACCTATTATTACGCTGGTGTTTGAAAAACTTTGCGGGTGTTGAAGAAGGTGAGTCGATGGGACACACTTTTGATGGCATCGAAGAATTAAACAACCCACTACCAAAATGGTGGAGCACCTTCTTTTTAGTGACTATTGTTTGGGGTTTTGGTTATTTATTAATGTACCCTGGTTTAGGAAACTTTAAAGGTTTATTCGGTTGGACAAGTTCAAACCAAAGTGTAATGAACATGGCTGACTCTAAAGCGCAAGCAGCAAACGCTAAAGAAAATAACCTTATTGTGCAATACGATATGGAAGTTAAGGCTGCTGACGCTAAATTTGGTCCTATTTTTGACGCATACGCAGCTCGTAGCATTGAAGAATTAGCAACGGATGAAGAAGCGTTAAAAGTTGGTCAACGTTTGTTTATTCAAAACTGTTCACAATGTCACGGCTCTGATGCTCGTGGTACGACAGGCTTCCCTAACCTAGCTGATAACGATTGGTTATACGGCGGTTCGCCAGCTGATATCAAACACAGCATCATGGCGGGTAGAAAAGCACAAGGTATGATCGGCTGGGAAACCATGTTAGGTGGTGACCAAGGCGTTAAAGATGTAGCAGCTTATGTGATCAGTTTAAGTGGTCGTGAAGTAGATGCAGCTTCAGCTAAAGCAGGCCAAGAAAAGTTTGCCATGTGTGCGGCATGTCACGGTCAAAATGGTGAAGGTAGTACAGCAATGGGCTTACCATTAGGTGCGCCTAACTTAGCGGATAACATTTGGTTGTACGGTGGT
The DNA here is from genome assembly GCA_036735825.1 of Alteromonadaceae bacterium. Taxonomy (GTDB): domain Bacteria; phylum Pseudomonadota; class Gammaproteobacteria; order Enterobacterales; family Alteromonadaceae; genus DAINNQ01. Next base: position 3,404 of record DAINNQ010000271.1, read on the forward strand.
TCACCACGCGTAGTTGAACAATCAATACGTCACGGTCGTGCTGGTGTTATGCCTGCATGGAAAGACATTTTAGGTGAACAAAAAGTACATGTTATTAGTGCTTATGTTTACAGCCTTTCACAAAACTAAGTTCACCTAATTAAAATAAACTGAGTTCTAGTTTAAAATGAAAAAACCTTAACATTTCGTTAAGGTTTTTTTTTGAATTTCAGCAGATAAGCATTGATTTCATTGGTTTGCATTTAGCAAAGCCAGTATAATGCACCGACTATTTTTAAGAAAAAGACATTCAATGAAAACACCTTGGTATAAAGAGCCATGGGCATGGCTTGTATTCTTCCTGCCTTTATCTGCTGTTATCGCAGGTATTACTACGTTGATCATCGCAAATACAAATCCGGATACGCTGGTAGTAGGTGATTATTATAAAAAAGGTAAAGCGATCAACCTCGAAATATCTAAAATCAAAAATGCGCAAAAGCTAGGAATGGCATTTGCCTTGAAAATGGATAATAACGAATTAGTCATTAAACCCACGGGCATAGATAAAGAATTTCCATTGTTAAATGTCAATTTTTATCATCCAACGCTACAAGAGAAAGATTTTTATTTTGCCATGACACCTGATGCTTCAGGTAATTTTAGACAAATTATGACCAACGACGTTACCGGTAAATGGCGAATTACCATTACCCCATTTGAAGATCATTGGCGCATTCAAAACACGATCACCCTGCCACAAACAAGCTTTATTGATATTGTGCCTAAG
>DAINNQ010000272.1:0-4162 GCA_036735825.1 Alteromonadaceae bacterium
TTCTGGGATATTCCACACTCGATCTGCTCTTAAATTTACATTTAATTCTTTTATTGCTTTGTTATAACCATTTAAACGTTGGTGAGAGATTGAGGATTGAGAATCTGAATTTGGTAAATCGTATACGCGACAAGTTAAACTTGAATCAAGAAGCCTTAAACCAAGAATAGCGATGTCATCACCTTTCGAGTGTATCCCTAGTTTAGCTATTTCATATGCAGCTTTTTCATTTTCAATGCCAACAGAGGCTTTGCGATCAATATCAAAATCAGCGGTAACAACTTTTTTAGTTGTGGTGCGTAGTTGTTCAATAAGCCCTGTATTTCGTGGGCTACCATAACAAATAAAGCCATCAACAAAATCAGCAACAGAATTAATATTATCCGATATACCCGAAAACAATAATAAGCTCACCTTATTCTTTTCGAGAACTGAGGAAACACCCTTAACAAAGTCACTGGCTACGGGATCTGTTATCATATATTCAACGCTGTCTGGCAGTACCAATGCAACAATATTAAACTTGCCACTTCTTAAAGATTGAGCTGCTTTATTAGGGCCGGAATAACCCAGTTTTTTACATGATGCTAGAATCTCTTCTCGACGCTTCTTTGATAGTTGATCAGGTCGGTTAAAAGCATTTGAAACCGTTGCATTAGATACACCAATCTCATTCGCAATACTTTTAAGCGTCCACACTTTCTTGTTCTTCATTTTTACCTTATTTCTACAGTTAAACTATAAACTGATATCAATTTAACACTACTTTACACTTTGAATAACAGAATATTAATTTAACAGTGTATTTAAGCAAACAATACGCATGTCATTACTTTCTTTGATTTGTATTTTCGCGCTTCTGTTAGCTAAATCGACTACTAACGTTGCACTGTGTTCATCTTTTTTCCATTTCATTTCCAGAGCTGAAAAATCACTGTTAACAGTAAATTCACCATTGAAAGCATCACAGTTATTACGTAATTGGATAAGGCTAACCATTGCTTTAGTAAACGGTTTATTTAGCGCTTTTTCAATAATTGTACTATCTAGATATGGGCGATTAATGTCTCGCCCAACATTTGATTTTAACAATAGTTCCATCGCATTTTTTTCAGCTAATAAGCCGGCATAATATACCTGAGGTGTGCCAGGAGAGAAAAACTGAATGGCTCGGGAAACTAAATAATCAAAGTCATTTTGCCCTAGTGCATCATAGTAAGTACAGTTTACCTGATATAAATCGACATTACTTGCAGCTGAACCTGTTGCTTTTTTGCTTTCACCCGCGCTATTTACATGGATTGTTTCAACAAGATTATCAATTTCACTATTATTTAGTAATCCAGGCTTACCATTCATTGGCCCTACATCAATAATGCCAATACCATCGTGTGTATCTAAAACGGTAATACAATTTTTTGGCGAAATCTTTAGCCATCGAGTTAGTGCGGTAAAATCTTTACTAAAAATACTGTGCAATACTAAAGGCGGTAAAGCAAAGTCATAAACTCGATCAACGCGCTTAGCTATTTCTATTTGAGTTTGGAAATAAGAATGAATCTCTACAAGGGTTTCAATTCCTAGGTCATTGGCGGTTTTGCTTAGCTCATCGATAAATTCAAAGGTTTCATCAAGCATAAAACAGCTTGTTCCCGCTTTTTTAAGTGCATAACCTGCGGCATCTAAGCGGATCATCTTAATGTTATTTTCAGAAAATGTTTTTAAAATACGAGTTAAATATTCTTTACCCATCTCTGATGTAATGTCTATATCTATTTGATTATCGGTAAATGTTGTCCAAAAATCTGCACTTTCATTATTAGGTAATGCAAAATTAGTGAAACAGCTACCAGGTCTTGGGCGATAAATTTTCTTGCGTTGCTCTTCACTTAATCCATTAGGGAAAACTTTATCTTTAGTTAAAAATAAATCCCAATAAGGAGAGCTTTTACCGTTAGCTAAGACATCTTTAAATTCTTTAGACTCAGCTGACATGTGGTTAACGATCAGATCCGCCATTAACTCGTGCTCTTGTCCTAGCGCTTTTATATCATTCCAATTGCCTAGTCGGCTATCAACTTGGGTATGATCTATCGGATCGAAACCTGCATCACTTCCATCAATGGGATAATAAAATGGCAATAAATGAATACCTGAAAACAAATCTGAAAGTTGATCATTTAAAATATTATTTAACGCTTGAGTGTCTGATCCGGTTAACCTATCGATGTAGGTAATTAGTTGAACATTATTTTTCATAAATTTGCCATTTAACTTTATGTTGATACTTAATCGATTAAGATGTATCTTTATACACAATGAAACTTTAATCAAGGTTAATTTTTATTTTTTAAGTTGCTAAGACGTAGGAAAAGAATACGTATTAAATAAGGTATTAAAAATAGTCACTATAAATACGACAAATTCTGAATTGCTTTGAAACTATTTTTGGTTTCATATAGTTGTTAAGAATGTAGTCAGAGGAATAATATAAATGACAACAACATCTAATACAGTGCCATTATCTTTTAAAGAAAAGATAGGTTATGGCATAGGAGATATGGCATCGAACTTCTATATGGGATTCTTTGCATTGTTCCTTCTTTATTATTATACCGATGTATACGGTATTTCTGCTGCGGCGGCAGCAACGATGCTGTTGGTGACAAAGGTAATTGATGCAGTTAGTGATCCAGCTATGGGCTTAATTGCTGACCGAACAACCACTAAGTGGGGTAAATATCGCCCTTATTTACTTTGGATGGCTATTCCCTATGCGCTGCTCGGTTATCTTTTATTCTTAGGTCCTGAATTTGGTGATACAGGTAAGTTGATTTTTGCGTACGTATCATATTCATTGGTAATGCTAGCTTATACTGCGATTAATGTTCCTTATTCAGGTTTAATGGCGGTTATTCATCCTGAATCAGGTGAGCGTACCAAGGCGGCTCAATTCAGATTTATTTTTGCTTCAATCGGCTCCCTAGTTGTTGGAGCCGCTGCCAAACCCTTGGTTGATTTTTTAGGTGGCGGTGACGAACTACTTGGTTTTCGTCTAACTATAATTTTATTTGCAGTGCTTTCAGTGACTGTTTTCTGGTATACCTTTGCCGTCACAACAGAAAGAGTCATGCCTAAGAAACATGAAGCTAATATTAAAGAAGACATATCTTCTTTGTTAGATAATAAGTCTTGGTTGATACTGGTATGCACGGGCATTTTTGTGGTTGTTGGCTTAGTTGCTCGTTTTGCTTCAATAGCTTATTACACCAAATACTATATGGGTGATGATGGAACAAATATCTTTTTATGGATGGATCAAACAACACTTATTATTTCATGCGGTTTACTGGGACAATTATTTGGTGCGCTTATTACACCAATGTTGGTAGTGCGCTTTGAAAAACATAAATTAATGTTTACCATTAATTTATTCCATTCAGTATTATTATTTTTCGGATTTACTATATCACCAGATGATCTTGTACTTACCACCATTGTTCACACGTTAGGGATATTTACGTTTGGTATTGCAATTACTTTGTTATTTACCATGTATACAGATTGTGTAGAGTACGGTGAGTGGAAAACAGGTAACAATAGCGCAGGTTTAACCGTATCAGCTTCTATGTTTTCATTGAAGCTTGGCTCTGCCATCGGAGGAGCGTTACCTGGTTTTATTCTTGCTTCATTTGGTTTTATTGCCAATGAAAATCAAACACCTGAGTCAATTGAAGGTATTCGCTATATGTTTAACATATTGCCAGCTGTATTCTTTTGTATTGGTGCTGTGTTAATACGCTTCTATAAAATAGATCGCGCACAATTAACGCAAATCGAAAATGATTTAGCACAACGCCGCATTTAATTGAAAGTAGTAAAAAACCATACATCTTAATTAGCATAACGGCGTGACTTCATTGATAGTCATGCCGTCTAATTGTTAATTGATTTTATTCTTTATTACATCCTCAATACTTCCTATTGATAAAAACAAATCTCACTCTACCACCTCAAGAACACAAAAAAATAATCGATTAAGAACAAATCCAGCACAACACCAATAAAGCAATAAAAAATAAACGTTATAAATCAACAGGAAACACAATAAATTTAAATTTATTATAAAATTTAATGCGTCATTAATTTTCATATTTGTTAT
>DAINNQ010000273.1:0-4153 GCA_036735825.1 Alteromonadaceae bacterium
TAATTAAAATACGCTTAATCTGGTGTGTTTTATCTATAACCCTAATGTTTTTAATAAGTTGTTTAGATGTAAAGAGCAAAGGGGAGCTTTATGTTGGTCGCTTCATTAAAAAAAGTAACGTTTTCTTTATCGTTATTAGCGGTAATCGGCGTTGTAATTTCTAGTTCACAAGAAAGCAAAGTTGAAATTGTAGAGAATAAAAAACAATCCTATATTGTCAGTGCAAAAGATTTTACCCAATTGCGTGAAAGTCTTGCTCATCAGCAATTAACACCTTCTCATGTGTTACCTATTATAAATTCTGTCGCGGTCACATTAACTGAAGCTGAATTATCTCAATTACAAAAGCAGTTAGATGTTAAATATTCTTTGAATTATCAAGTTTCATTAGCTACCAATGGTAAAGGTTGGGGCAAGCGTAAATGGCAGCCAACGGCAGACGTGGTCAGTTACATAAATGCGAGTGGTGCCCATTCAACAGGCAACTTTGGTGACGGAATAACGATTGGTTTTCTTGATACGGGTTTAGAGCAATTAAGTGGTTTAACTACTGACTTATATGGCCAAGATAAGTTTTGGGGAACATATGATGCGGTAAATAACAGTATTAGCAACTATGGCGGCGAAGCGAGCGGTCATGGAACACATGTTGCGAGTATTGCTGTCAACAGTGATTATGATGTTTATGGTCGTATATATGGTGTGGCGCCGAATGCGTCTTCTGTGGGTATCAAAGCGTTTGATAACGAAGGCAAAGCAAGTTATGCCGATGTGATCAGAGGGATAGATTGGGCGTTACAAGTAAAAGATCAAATTAACCTTAGAGTGTTAAATATGTCTTTTAGTGGCCCAGTGCGTTCATATTATTGGGATGACCCACTAAACCAAGCAGTGATGAAAGCTTGGCAAGCAGGCGTCGTGGTTGTTGCTTCTTCAGGTAACAAAGGCCCAGATCCTATGTCAATCGGCGTTCCGGGAAATAACCCTTACATCATCACGGTTGGTGCTATGACGGATAGCTATACTCAGTCATATTTTGAAGATGATAGATTAGCTACGTTTAGCTCGGCAGGTCCTACGGTTGAAAGTTTTGTCAAACCAGAAATTTTAGCGCCAGGTGGGCATTTGTCTGGCTTGATGGCGTATGATTCAAAAATTGTTACTGAGCATCCTGAGTTTCATGATGGTGGTCGTTATTTTGAAATGTCGGGTACCTCACAAGCTGCGGCCGTTGTGTCAGGTGTCGTTGCTTTAATGCTTAAGCAAGACCCTTCATTAACACCTGATGACGTTAAGTGTCGATTAATGGATACCGCCCAATTAGCGTTTAATTCATCTGATGAGCTAGCATATAGCGTTTTTCAACAAGGTGCGGGTGTTGTTAATGTTGGTAAGGCATTAACGAGTACGGCAAGCAACTGTGCTAATACTCAGATGGACATTGAGAAAGATTTAGCGGGTAGTGAGCATTATTATGGTCCTGCGAATGTCGACGCTGACGGTAATTTTTTCATTGAAGGTTTAGGCAGTCGTTATCAGTGGAATATTTCCGAACAGCTTGATAGTGACGGCGGACTGATTTGGAAAAACAACGTAGGCACTGATGGCGGTCTTATTTGGAAAAATAGCTTAGGTACCGATGGCGGACTTATTTGGAAAAATAGCTTAGGCACTGACGGTGGTCTTATTTGGAAAAATAGCTTAGACACCGATGGCGGACTTATTTGGAAAAATAGTTTGGGTACTGATGGTGGCCTTATTTGGAAAAACAGTGTTGAATTCACCAGCGCTGAGCCAATCAAAGTCAATAATTGGGTTGAACAACAATAGGCGTAGTGCAACCCTTTCAATATAACGTGTATACTCTAAATTTAGGTTTAGGGAGATATTTGTGAGCCGATACCTGTGTAGTTTATTACTCGCTTTAATACTCTTTAAACCTAATGTGAGTGCCCAAAAGTTAAATTTATTGGGCTCATTTCCTCTAGATAACCCGTTATCTTATCAATTTATTCGAGCGATCGCTCAAGATCAAAATGGTTTCATGTGGTTTGGCTCACAAGAAGGGCTGCATCGTTTTGATGGTCATCAATTTGTCAGTTATCACCACGATGTTAATCAACCTAGTTCGCTAGGCTCCGATGTTATTAGTCGATTACTTGTCGATAGTGATAACAATTTATGGGTAGCAACTCGAGGCGGTGGATTAAATCTTTTTAATGAAATGAGTAATGAATTTACTCATTTTACTTCTAAATCAATTGAAGCCCCAATTGCGGATGATAGTGTTAATGCGATCATCCAAAGCAGTGATGGAAAAATTTGGATTGGTACTGAGAATGGCTTAACCATATTAAGTCATGAGCAAGGAGGTTGGCAAAGCATTCAAATTAGGCAAGAGCTCGGCAACCCGAAGAGTTTAACCAATAACATGGTGCATGCGTTACTCGAAACTCAAGATGGACATATTTGGGTTGGTACCAATGGTGGTGGTATTTCTGTTTTCGATCTCAAAGGTAACTTTGTTCATCAAGCCACGTTTAATCAACAATCGCATATTATTCAAGCAAGTCAGTTAGTTAATTCATTATATCAAGACCATCAAGGTTATATTTGGATTGGCAGCGTTGAAAGCGGTTTAATTAAATATCATCCTATTTCTCATCAAACCAAACATTTTCGTTACGACAGTGCAGACGCATTCTCAATTGCCAGTAATACCATCGAAAGTATTTTTCAAGACAGTACCCACCGAATTTGGATTGCCACCGATAAGGGCTTACACATATTTAACAACGAGAAAGAAAATTTTTGGCGTTATCATCATTCTGTTAGTAATCCATTTAGTTTAAAAAGTGATTATGTTCTGACATTTTTTGAAGACAACAATCAAATGTTATGGATAGGTACTTTTGCTGGCGTTGATCGTTGGAACCCCTACATGACAACATTCAATCAGTACAGTGCGCAAACACACCCTGCACTTAAAAGTAATAATATCAGTGGATTTGCTCAATCAGATGAAAATGCCCTTTATTTCAGTACCTACAGTGATGGCCTCTACCATTTAGATTTGTTAACGAATGAAGTGAAACCTTTAGCGATAAGTGATTATTTTAAAGAGCTTAGGATCATGAGTTTATTGGCAGATGGCGATATTCTATGGGTGGGTACTCGCTCATCAGGTTTGTATAAAGTTAATTTAGTTAGTCAAGATATAAAACACTATCAGCATAATAGTAGTGACTCATCGTCAATTTCTGCTAATAGCATTACCGACATTTTAAAAAGTCGTAACGGTACTTTATGGGTTTCTACTTATCACAACGGCATTAATCGATTAAATAGTGATGATACTTTTACCCGCTACACCGCAAAAAGCCCAGTAGAGGCAACAGGGCCGAGTATTAATCATATTTTGCAATTACTCGAAGATAAACAAGGGAATTTATGGTTAGCAGCATATGGCAGTGGCGTTGATAAATTTGACCCCGTGACGGAAACGTTTACCCATATTAGGCATGAGGTTAAAAATAGTCAGAGTATTAGTAGTGAATTAGCTTGGATTTTATTTTTTGATAGCAAAGAAAACCTTTGGGTGGGTACTCAATCAGCAGGGTTAAATATTTTAACTGAAGAGAATCGTCTGAATAATCACTTTGAATTTCAACATTTAGATGCAAAAGACGGCATGAAAAGTCGTACCGCTTATGGCATCAGTGAAGATCACGAAGGTCATATTTGGTTTAGCTCAAATAAGGGAATATCGCGATACTCGTTAGCGAATAATCGCTTTAAACATTTTGACACGAGTCATGGCTTGCGTGACCTTGAATATAATCACGGTGTGGTTTTTACCAGTTTGAATAAAACGACTTATTTTGGTAGCGCCAAAGGGTTTGTCAGTATTAATTCAGATAGCATTAATAAGCCTCGCCAAGCGCCTCGTGTAAAATTAACCAACATCTTTAACCTGAATGAAGCTATGTCTTTTCATCAGCCGTTAACGCAATTAAAAGAAATCACGTTAGCGCATACTGATCAAATCGTTTCATTTGAATACGTCGGGCTAAATTATGCAGCACCTGAATCAACGCATTATAAATATCGCTTATTAGGTTCTCAAGAAGAATGGATTGACGCAGGAAAACAA
>DAINNQ010000274.1:0-4147 GCA_036735825.1 Alteromonadaceae bacterium
GCAGTGATTGTCATACTAATTAACCTCAGATCGGTTTAAGCAATTACCATCGAATTGCGCTCTACATCAGTAATATTAAGTCTTGGCTTATTGTCTTTCAGGCAATAAGCCACTAATCCAGCAAGTAAATTCAGCATAAATCCATTAGAGCTACGATGACGAGAATGCTCTATTTGAGATACATTCTTTAGCTGATCATTAATTGTTTCAATTATGAACCTTCTTGATAGTATTGCTTTATCCCATAATGACACCGCCTTAGCCTTCATATTTCGGCGAACAGTTGTGATCAAATCAACGCCTTTATCCTTTAAATTCTCTGTCAGTTTCTTACTGATATAACCCTTGTCAGCATATAATTTACCTGACAAATGTCGGCTTAACTCCATAACAGGTTTTGTGTCATGTACGTTACCCGTTGTCAGTTTTGCATCAACAATTTCGCCTTTATAATTTGTTACTAAGTGCAACTTAAATCCGTAAAACCAGCCCATGGTTCCTTTACCTCGCTCAGCAATGCCTGAAAATGTTTTATGGCGAGGGATACGTAGGTTATGACAGACTTTAATACTGGTAGAGTCAATAAATTCAATACCTGTAGCTTCCCCCTTAAGTGTTGTGAAATAGGCTGATAATGGCACTACGGCCTTAGGCATCATTTCTAAAAACCTTGTGTAACTTAGTAGTGTAGGAAAGTGATGATGATAGAATTGACTGATAAAACCTTTGTAATAATTTTTAAAATCACGATGATTCGAGGTGTGAAAGGCTATTAAAATGGTGAGAATTTCACTCATAGACATACGACAGGCTCGGTTACGTTGCCGCGTACCATTAGTCAATAATTGCTTTTCCCATTGTGGGATAAAGGCATGGCAAAAATCATCGACATCACAAAATATTTCAACTAACTTATTCACGCCTGCTCCTTTTGTCTTTCTGTTATTTCTTGGTCGAAAGATCAGATCGCGGAGCAGGTATTTAGTTCAATATTTGTATTTCTTATCCCGAGCTGAGGTTAATTAGATAGCTCAATTCGTTGTAAGAAATAACCATTCAATGGATGATATTTTTTGATGAAGTCTGCAAATGCAAAAAAGGCTTACATTTCTGTAAGCCTTTTTAAAATTGGTGCGGAAAGCGGGACTTGAACCCGCACGGCCGAAGCCACCACCCCCTCAAGATGGCGTGTCTACCAATTCCACCACTTCCGCAAATTTGGTATAGCTCTAGTTTGGAATATCGTTATCCGATGCTTTTTTCGCATCTGCTGAGCTAGGTACATCACTGTTTTCAATGGCAGGCTCAGCACTTGCTTTATCTACTGAAATTTCATCACCAGGAATTGATTGCGCCGCAGGTGCTGCTAAGTCATTCCATTCATCAGTTGACTTAACACGGTTAGCGGTAAGGTTACCTAAAACTAAACTGATGGCAAAAAATGCAATGGCTAACCATGTAGTAGCTTTAGTTAGAAAGTTACCTGAACCACTTGAGCCAAAAATAGTCGCCGATGAACCAGCACCAAACGATGCCCCCATATCAGCGCCTTTACCTTGTTGAATTAACACTAAACCAATTAAGCACAATGCTACAATTAGATAAACAACAACTAATACTTGATACAACATTATTTAATTTCCTTTCGCCGCTGAACAAATTGTTTTAAATTCATCGACCTTTAAACTTGCGCCGCCTATCAACCCACCGTCAATATCAGCTTGCGCGAGTAATTTTTCACAATTAGCGGCATTCATACTGCCACCATATAGTAATGGCACTTTATCAGAAATACGCTCGTTATTAGAAGCTAAAAAACTACGAATAAACTGATGCGTTTCTTGTGCCATTTCAGGAGATGCTGTTTTACCTGTACCTATCGCCCATACTGGCTCATACGCAATAACAACATCTTCAAATTTTTCAATACCAATTTCGTCAATCACTGGCTGCAATTGAGCAGACAGAACCACATTGGTTTGTGCGCTATCTCTTTCAGCTTCGCTTTCACCAATGCATAAAATAGGTGTTAAGCCAGCTTTAAGTACTTGAGCGACTTTATGCGCAATTAATGTTGAAGTTTCTTTATAAAGACTTCTTCGCTCTGAATGCCCAACAATCACGTATTGAACACCACATTCAGATAGCATGTCTGTCGACACTTCACCCGTAAATGCACCGCTTTGATGTTCACTAACATTCTGACAACCAAGAAAAACACTTTTTTGTAAGTTTTCATCTTTAGCAGTTGCTGAAAATAATGTCAAAAAAGGAAAGCTTGGACACACTACAACATCAACATTTTCAGCAAGTTGTAAGTCATTCAACCCAGTAATCATGTCCTTTACTAAGGAGATATTACCATTCATCTTCCAATTGGCAGCAATAATTGAACGTCTATTCATTTATCTTTCCTAAATCAAAGCGGCGAGATATTATCGAACCTATGAACAAGATACAAGTATTTCGCTAAATATCTCGTTCATTTGCTCATTATTCAACCGCTCAACAAACCTTTTTCACTGCATCAGCAATTTCATTAGCCAAATTGGTGACTTCTTCAAGCTCTGGCCCTTCAACCATGACACGAATCAATGGCTCTGTGCCTGACTTTCTTAGCAAGACTCGACCACGCCCTGTGAGCTTTTCATTGACGCTATGAACCGATGACACAACGCTGTCAGCTTTTAATGGATCTTGGTCGCCAGAAAAGCGAACATTCACCAACACTTGTGGTAATTTGGTCATGCCTTGACGTAATTCATAAAGCGATTTTTTTGTCGTACAAATTGCAGTTAACACGTTCAAGGCGGCAATAATACCATCACCTGTTGATGTGTGCTTGAGATTGATCACATGGCCTGAATTTTCAGCGCCAAGTTGCCAACCATTTTGCTTTAGCATTTCCATAACATACCGATCGCCAACTTTACTACGAGCAAATGGCACGCCCATATCCGCTAATGCAATTTCAAGCCCCATATTACTCATTAACGTGCCAACTACCCCGCCACGAATACTGCCTGACTTTAAATCATTACAGGCAATAACATAAACACATTCGTCACCGTCGACCACATATCCTGTGTGATCAACCATCATCAGACGATCGCCATCGCCATCAAGTGCAATACCAAGGTCAGCTTTATGTTCTACTACCGCTTCACTAATTGCTGCCATTGACGTTGCACCACAACCATCATTAATATTAGTACCGTTTGGTGAAGCTCCAATAACAACAACTTCAGCACCTAATTCTCTGAAAACATTTGGCGCAATGTGATAAGTGGCACCATGTGCACAATCGACAACAATTTTTAAATTCGACAACGAATATTGACTTGGAAAATTACTTTTACAAAACTCAATATAGCGCCCTGCGGCATCATCTATTCGGTTTGCTTTACCGAGTTTTGCTGAATCAACACAACCCATTTCTTTGTCTAATTCAGCTTCTATCGCTAATTCCACTTCATCAGGAAGTTTTTGGCCATCTTGGGAGAAAAATTTAATACCGTTATCATAGAATGGATTATGTGATGCACTGATCACTATGCCCGCTTCTGCCCGAAAGGTTTTGGTTAAGTAGGCAATACCTGGCGTTGGCATTGGGCCTAATAGTCCAATGTCTACACCAGCGGCTGAAAACCCTGCTTCAAGAGCTGATTCCAGCATATAACCTGAAATACGCGTATCCTTACCCACTAATACTTTTTTTGTTCCTTGTGCCGCCAATACTTTTCCAGCCGCATAACCAAGTTTCATCACAAAATCAGGTGTTATTGGGTATTGGCCTACAAGCCCTCGTACGCCGTCAGTACCAAAATATTTTCTCTCAGCCATGTTAATTCCTATTATTCTTTTTTGTTATCTTGCTTAAATAACTTAGCAATTTAGTATTCTTCCAAATTAATCAAATTAACCAAATTACTAAGATTACCGATATTACTTAAGCGCGTGCGTCATTTCTAAAACTTTAAGCGCATCCATTGTTTCTTTTACATCATGAACTCTAATAAATGAAGCGCCCCGTTGTACAGCAATTATTGCTGTTGTTAAACTGCCTGATAATCGTTCAGCTACTTCTCTATTGAGTAAATTACCTATCATTGATTTACGTGAAGTACCCGATAATATTGGCAAACCA
>DAINNQ010000275.1:0-4125 GCA_036735825.1 Alteromonadaceae bacterium
GCGTTTATTGTTACTCTCGTCGGCGATACTCCCATGGCAATTGGCTTGTTTTTATTATTCACATCACTTGGCTCTGTTAATATTCAAGAAGTGAGTGGGTTAGCACTCACTCAGTGGCAAGTTGGCGAAGATAAAGCGTTTTGGATTTGCTTGTTATTACTTGGTGGTGCGGTTGGTAAATCGGCGCAACTGCCTTTACAAACTTGGTTGCCCGACGCTATGGCTGGTCCTACGCCAGTAAGTGCGTTAATTCACGCGGCGACTATGGTTACGGCTGGCGTATATTTAATAGCGCGCATGAATGTGTTGTTTACATTATCACCAGAGGTGATGATGTATGTTGCTTGGGTCGGCGCCTTAACATTACTGCTTGCAGGCTTAGCAGCGCTAGTGCAAAAAGACATTAAACGAATTTTAGCTTATTCCACCATGAGCCAAATTGGTTACATGATGTTAGCCCTTGGTGCTGGAGCATGGTCAGCAGGTATTTTTCATTTAATGACGCATGCATTTTTTAAAGCCTTATTATTTTTAACAGCTGGGGCGGTGATTTATGCTCTTCATCATCAACAGAACATTTTCAAAATGGGCGGTGTGTTAAAACGTCTGCCCGTTGAATCCACTTTGTTTACTATTGGTTTAATTTGCTTAATGGCATTGCCTGGCACTTCAGGTTTTTTCTCAAAAGAAGCCATCATTGCCGAGTTGTGGTCATCCCCCACTGCAGGACATGCTTTATGGTGGAGTGCGATTATAGGCGCTTTAATTACCAGTATTTATAGCTGCCGTTTGTTTTTTCTTGTTTTTTTAGGGAATGAACGTTTTAGTGATGAGGTGATTATTCCTAATCATGCTTTACTCAGAGTTTCATTAACCGTGCTGGCGTTATTGTCATTAATTGGTGGATTATTTGCGCCAGATATCGCTTCCTTATTTACTGCTCCCCAGTTTGACAATCAAGTTGTTATTTCCGAGCCCAATTGGTTGCATTCAGTTGCGATTGCCACGCCATTTGTGGGTATCGTATTCTCGTGGTTGTATTTTAAACATTACCGAAGTGTGCATGAGAGTGAAGAGCAAAGCAGTCACTTGTTAGCGGAAGAGCGTAGTGTTGAGCAAAACATGATCAAGCAATTTTGCTTTTCAGGCTTAGGATTTGATTCGTTATATCGCTTACTGATTATTCGTCCTTTTGTATGTTTAGCACAACTCAATAAACGCGATGTTATTGACCAAATCATGATGGTTAATGCTTGGTATATTGAGCTTTGGCGTGATGTGCTTGTGGCGAGTCAAAATGGAAAAATTCGTTGGTATGCAGCAGCCTTTGGCTTTGGTTTAACAATCATTATCGGAGGTTGGTTGTTATGATCATTTCGCTATTAATGATAGGTCTGGTTATTACTGGTGGTTTGGCTTGGTTTGCTGATAATAGAAAAGCAGGCTCGGCAAAATCTGTGTCGTTAGTGGCCATTTTATTCTTTGGCGCGAGCTTTAGCGGTTACCTGATCACCAGCGAGCAAGATTATAGCGAGTTAGTTGTGTTAACCAATATACAATGGATCAGTACTTTTAATATTTATTACCGCTTAGCGCTTGACCATTTAAGCAATATGTTAGTGTTGCTGACGTTTTTCTTGGCGATTATTGCCGTGCTGATTTCATGGCGTGAAATTACCTATCGACGAGGCTTTTATTACTTTAATTTAATGCTGACTATAGCGGGCATTATCGGAGTGTTTACCGCTGTAGATATGTTCCTGTTTTTCTTTTTTTGGGAAGTCATGCTTTTACCCATGACGGCACTTATAGCAATTTGGGGACATGAAAACCGATACTTTGCTGCCATTAAATTTTTCATTTTCACGCAAGTGAGTAGTTTGATCATGCTTATTGCCATTGTTGTCATGGCGTATATCCATTATCAACAAATGGGGCAACTCAGTTTTTCTTATCAAGAGTGGTTATCACTTTCAATTAACGCTGAAATTGAGCTTTATTTGATGCTTGGTTTTTTTATCGCGTTTGCGGTTAAGCTACCGTCATTTCCTGTTCATAGTTGGTTACCTGACGCTCATACTCAAGCACCGACAGCAGGTAGCGTATTATTAGCGGGCATTTTATTAAAAACAGGCGCTTATGGTTTGATTCGTTTCGTCATTGTTTTATTTCCCAATGCGAGTAATGAATTCGCCCCAATTGCTGCTTTACTGGCTTTAGCGAGTATTTTATATGGGGCAAAAATGGCATTTGCTCAACAAGATTTTAAACGCTTGGTGGCTTATAGCAGCATCAGCCATATGGGCTTTGTTATGCTAGCGCTGTTTTCATTTAATGCGAATGCCTTTCAAGGAGCCATCATTACTTTAGTAGCTCATGGCTTGAGTAGTGCCGCGCTATTTGCTTTTGCAGGAATGATTTACGCTCGTATTCATTCGCGAGACTTAAGTAAAATGGGTGGATTTTGGCGTTCAGCACCTGTGATGGGCGGCTTTGCTTTAGCGTTTGCTGCAGCCGCGTTTGGTTTACCAGGTATGGCGAATTTTATCGGTGAATTTTTTAGTTTGATTGGTGCATTTGAACGTTTCCCTGTGATCACCCTTTTTGCTGCGTTAGGTATTATTGGTTCAGCAATTTACGGTATGGTGTTATTTCAATCGAGTTTTCATGGGCCCGTTAAAAACTCCTTTATTGATTTGTCTATTCGAGAACGCATCATTGCGCTGAGCTTATTTATACCGTTATTAATACTTGGTTTATTTCCAAATGTAGTTTTCCAATACACATTTAATGGAGGCTTATAATGGATTTATCAGCCATTTTCGCAATAACACCGCAATTAATTATTGCTTGTGGCATTGTTTTCGCTCTGCTGCTCATTGCTTGGAAAAGAACTCAGGGCATCATCGCTAATTTTTCTTTATTAGTGATTTTTATCGCGTTTATTGCCGTTTGTGATGGTGTCGGTCAAGAAAAAGTGTTTGTGACGACTTTACTCGCGGTTGACGACTACAGTCGCTTTGCATTGATGCTAATTCTGCTGGCAACTTCTGTCAGTATCTATTTAAGTCAACAAGTATTAGCCAAAGAAGTTGAAGTACATGATGAATATTATTTATTAGTTTTATTGGTTGTTCTTGGAGCAAGTATTCTTGTTACCAGTGAGCATTTTGCCAGTTTATTTTTAGGTTTTGAGTTATTAAGCATCGCCCTTGTTGGTTTAGTGGGCTATTTTAGGCAACATCAATTTGCTGTGGAAACGGGTTTTAAATATCTCATTTTAAGTGCGAGTGCTTCGAGTTTTATGTTGTTGGGGATTGCTTTTATTTATGCTCAAACAGGGGATTTAAGTTTCTCACAAAGTGCTGTAACCACTGCAAGTTCTGGACTAGGGATTAATGAAAATACGCTTTTATATCAAATGGGATTTATCTTATTTTTCTCAGGCATTGCCTTTAAACTGTCATTAGTGCCTTTTCATTTTTGGACGCCAGATGTCTATCAAGGCTCATCAACACCCGTTACCTTATTGCTAGCAACAGTATCAAAATGTGCGATGTTTGTGGTGTTATTAAAATGTTGTTTCTCTGCGCAGCATTTATTGCTGATCCAAAGTACAAGATTGTTTGATGTTATCAGTTGGGTGGCGATTTTTTCTATGATTGTTGGCAACAGTTTAGCCTTAAAACAGCAATCCATTAAGCGCATGTTAGCTTTTTCTTCTATTGCTCATATGGGCTATTTATTGATTGTTATTTTAATTAATAGTGCTCAACTTTCTAATAAGGCAATAACCACTGACATGAGTGTGAACATGGCATGGCAAAGCGCTTTGTTTTATTTATTGGCCTATATGCTTGCCAGTATTTCAATATTTTCCGTTTTAACGTTTAGTGATAAATCTTCGTCGGGGGAAGAACAAAAGATCGCCAGCTGGCAAGGCCTGTTTTGGCGCCAACCTTTGTACGCAGTGTTAGTGATTTTTTCTGTACTCAGTTTTGCCGGTATTCCGTTGACTGCAGGATTTATTGGTAAGTTTTATCTGGTGACTTTTGCTGCAAATCAAGAATTATGGTCTTTGCTGGCAGCATTGATTATCGGAAGTGGTATTGCTTTGGCCTATTA
>DAINNQ010000276.1:0-4103 GCA_036735825.1 Alteromonadaceae bacterium
AAAGTTCAGACTTATTTGATGATGCGGTGCTGGAATCCATCACCTCAAATGACGCACAAAGTAAATTATTAAGTGATTTTAAAATGCGTGTGCGGATCAAAGGTTTAATTGATATTGAAAGTACTCAGGGGGCAGGCAAGTGAATATAGATTTTTCACAATTTGACAACCTAGAGCTTGATAATATTGGTAATTGGCCACCATTAGCCAAAGGAGTATTCTCAGTATTTCTTGCTATTGTGGTGATTGGGTTAGGTTATGTGCTAATCGTCAGTGATAAGTTAACGGTTCTGGATACCGTTAATGCAGAAGAAGCGACTTTAAAACAGCAATACCAAGCTAAGTATCATGTTGCAGCAAATCTAGAGTTATTTAAGCAACAAATGATAGAAGCTGAAATTTTATTCGCAAAACAATTAAAAAGCTTGCCTGAAAGTCATGAAACACCTGGATTATTAGACGATATCACTTTCGTTGGAACTACCAGTGGGTTAGATTTTGTAAAACTCAATTGGCAACCGGAAATTACTCAAGAGATTTATATTGAATTACCTATCGATATTGAAGTAATAGGTACTTACCATGAGTTTGGTAATTTTGTGAGTAAAATTGCCGGCTTACCACGTATTGTTACCTTACATGATTTTGATATAGACATAGATCAGCAACGAGGTGGGCTTTTAACATTAAAGTTGTTGGCAAAAACATATCGTTACAGAGAGGCTAATGAACAATGAAAAAAATAGCCATTCTAATTTTACTAATATTAAACACTGGCTGCTTTGATGATACCAGTGATCTAAAAGAGCATATTGAGCAAGTACAAGCTAATACGCCTAAAAGTATCGAACCTATTCCTGCAATACCAGAATTTAATCATTTTGATTATTCTGTCAGTTCATTGCGTAGCCCTTTTGATGTTCCAAGACCTGAGGCTATCCAAGAAAAGATTCAACAAATGTCAGGTTGCTTAAGTCCAGATCCTAGAAGAAGAAAGCAGCCATTAGAAAAGTTCTCTTTAAGTGATTTGATAATGCGTGGTACCTTAGGAGAATTAGGAATAACATGGGCGCTTGTTGAAGCTTCAGACTCGACATTACATCGTGTCGCAGTAGGAAATTATTTAGGTTTGTATAATGGTCGAATTACCGATGTAAACCAAAGTAATGTTAAAGTTATTGAATTAATACCTGACGGAGCTGGTTGTTGGGTAGAACGCGAAACGGTTGTCGCTATGGTTGATTCTAATGCAGAGGGGCAAAGGAAGTAATGTTGCTATTAAATAAAATGAAAAAAAATATTATTTATTGTTTGAGCCAAAAGCTAACTTTAGCTTTAGCACTTACGTTTTTATCCCATGCCTCAGTTGGTAGTGAATTAACAAAAATACACTACAACACCATTCAAAATGATGAAATTGAAA
Source organism: Alteromonadaceae bacterium (assembly GCA_036735825.1). Lineage (GTDB taxonomy): Bacteria > Pseudomonadota > Gammaproteobacteria > Enterobacterales > Alteromonadaceae > DAINNQ01. Next base: position 1,423 of record DAINNQ010000276.1, read on the forward strand.
TCATTTTTACCTTATCAGATGACATCAACTCTCAACCTGATGTCAGCACCTCTATGAATCCAGCAAGGATTGAAATTACCTTTGATGCTGAAAATTTTGCTAAAGAGATAGAAAGCACACTCATTTCACATGCTGGTGTTAATGACATTACAGTTCAAAAATTAGCAGGAAAAGTGGTCGCTTCTATCAATTTAGAACAATTATCTATTTTTGATGTTAGCCAAACGAACAACCAATTTTCATTAACATTAAATAAGGGTATTTCTCCTGTTTCTTTGGGGTCATTATCTCCTGTAGGTGGTGAATTTATTAACAATGTTGCTTCACTTGATTTTCGCAAAGGTCAAGGTAACGAAGCTCAGCTTATTGTGAATTTAGATGACAGCATGGTTGCGGTTGATGTTAGCGACCGTTTAGGCAAATTGTATGTTGAATTTCATAACACTCAAATAATTGATGACTTGTTATATACCTTAGATGTCACTGATTTTGGTACTTTAGTAACAAGTATAGAAACGTTTAGAGAAGGAAAAAATGCCAGGTTAGTTGTCGATATTGATGGTAGTTTTACTTTTAAACATCAGCAATTAAATAACGTGTTTTCTCTAACCGTTACAGAAAAAGTAAAAGTGCCAGGTTATTTGGGTGATTCAGAAGACTTTTCTGGACGAGCAATTTCATTAAATTTCCAAGATATACCTGTGCGCACCGTTTTACAGATCATCGCGGATTATAATGGCTTCAACTTAGTGACAAGCGATACCGTGAACGGCAATATTACTTTGCGTCTAGATGGCGTTCCTTGGGATCAAGCATTAGATATTATTCTCAAAGTTAAAGGGTTAGATAAGCGCATGGAAGGTAACATTTTAATGGTTGCCCCAAGTGATGAGTTAGCTGCAAGAGAAGCAAGAGAACTACAAGCGAAACAACAAGTTGCTGAGTTAGCTCCTTTATATTCAGAGTACGTGCAAGTTAATTATGCCAAAGCAATAGAATTTGCTGGCTTAATTAAAAGCGAAGAAAATTCAATTTTATCTCCAAGAGGTAGTGTTAGTGTTGATGAAAGAACCAACACGCTGTTAATTCGCGATACAGCTAAAAGTATTGAAGATATTAAGCGCATGGTAAACGTACTTGATATTCCGGTTCGCCAAGTTGTTATCGAATCAAGAATGGTAACGGTTAAAGATAATATTAATGAAGAGCTAGGGATCCGTTGGGGAGTCACAGATACTGACGGTGAATATAGCACGTCTGGCTCATCAAATGGGGCGAGTTCTGCCAATGGAGGTACGATCCCTGCACTAGCTGAGCGTATGAATGTTAATCTACCCGTTGCAAATCCTGCTGGTAGTTTAGCTTTCCAAGTTGCGCGTTTAGCGGATGGAACGATACTTGATCTTGAATTAAGTGCGATGGAAAAAGAAAATAAAGGCGAAATCATTGCTAGTCCGCGTATAACAACAGCGAACCAAAAAGAAGCGTATATTGAGCAAGGGGTAGAAATACCTTATCAAGAAGCAGCTTCTAGTGGCGCAACAGCGACACAGTTTAAAAAAGCGGTTCTTAGTCTCACGGTAACTCCACACATAACACCTGACGATCGTATCATTCTTGATTTGGTGGTAACACAAGATACAGTTTCTGATGTTCAAAATGGTCAAGCACCAGCAATAGATACTCAACGAATAGGTACGCAAGTACTTGTTAATAACGGTGAAACCATAGTGCTAGGTGGTATTTATCAGCAATCGATTATTAGCACCATTTCGAAAGTACCCGTATTAGGTGATATCCCGTATTTTGGATGGATGTTTAGAAACAGCAATAATTTTAATGAGAAAAAAGAGCTATTAATCTTTGTTACACCACGTATTGTAACTGAACGATTTTAAATTATTTGCAAGTAAGCTGTATTTTCGACCATCGCTTACTTGCAATTTACACCCAACAATTGCGATAATTACGCCCTTAAAATTTTCGAGGGAGGTTCCCTCTTATCTGTAACGCAATTTAAACGAGTATTAAGTTAGTCTCATGGCAGAAAAACGTAACATTTTCCTAGTTGGCCCGATGGGCGCAGGAAAAAGCACCATAGGTAGAGAATTAGCAGATAAGCTACATTTAGAGTTTTATGACTCTGATCAGGAAATTGAGCGTCGCACAGGTGCAGATATCGCTTGGGTTTTCGATCTTGAAGGTGAAGAAGGCTTTAGAAAAAGAGAAGAGTCGGTGATTGAAGACTTGTCTGATCTTCAAGGTATTGTGTTGGCAACAGGCGGTGGTTCAGTCATTAGCAGCCAAGTTCGTAATCGATTATCAGCGCGCGGTATTGTTGTATATTTAGAAACAACTATTGATAAACAAGTTGCTCGTACGCAACGTGATCGTCGTCGTCCATTATTACAAACCTCAGAAGATCCACGCACAGTTTTAGAAAATCTAGCGGTTGAAAGAAATCCGTTATATGAAGAAATTGCTGATGTGATCGTTCAAACTGATGATCAAAGCGCAAAAGTTGTAGCCAATAAAATTGTTGAGCGTTTAGACTTCTAACTTTATGGCCACCTTAAAACTAGACTTGGGTGAGCGAAGTTATCCCATCTACATTGATAGTAAGTTATTAACTGAAAGTAACTTACTATCAAAGCATATTCGCGCTAAACGAGTATGTATTG
>DAINNQ010000277.1:0-4097 GCA_036735825.1 Alteromonadaceae bacterium
GTATTCCAGTTGATGTATTAAGAGCAATATTTATCTTCTCTTCACCATAAAAATAAAACTTTAAATATTAATCACTTAAAAACAATGCATTACTGGCTCAACCTTTGCTGATATTCAATTGGTTTCATCATTTAATACTTATATATGGCAATTCAAACACCTATTCGAGGACTTCGCTCCTTTTGTATCGCAGCAAAATGTTTAAGTTTCAAACATGCCGCAACCCAATTATTTTTAACTCCATCGGCAGTAAGCCATCAAATCAAACAGCTTGAAGAACAATTAGGCACAGAGTTATTTAAACGACAAACAAGAGCCATTGTGCTCACCAGTGCGGGAAAACAATTTTACAACGCCGTTTACCCAATTATTTCACAATTAGAATCAACCATCAGCGACTTTACACAAAGCCAGCAAAACCAAACCATCATCATTAGCATGCCTGAATTTTTTGCCAGTGAACTATTTGTGCCCAAGTTAGGCGAATGGACCGCAATCAATCCAAACATTAACTTGCAATTAGAAACGGTTAAATCAGCGAGCCAACCCATCACAAGTGCCGATTTATCCATTGTACTCGCCAGCGGACAACCTAACGCCAGCATAGTGCACGAATTATTTCCCATTCACTATGTGCCAGCTTGCAATAAAAAGCTCTTTAAAAAGTGGCGTAACAATGCGGTTGAAGCGTTAAAACACGTTCCGTTGATTTTGCATCAATCAAGACCTTGGTCATGGCATCAATGGGCAGACAAAATGGATATTGTTGATTTTGACCCGAAACAAATTATTCAATTTGACAGTATGTTTGGCGTTGCCCGTGCAGCACAACAAGGTATGGGCATAGCACTTGTGCCGCTGCCCATGAGTAAAACATGGTTTAGCGAGCAATTGCTGGTTAAGTTATTTGATCATGAATTATACACCCGTGATAAATATTACTTAATTCAGCACGAAGATATTGAGCACGGCAGTGCGTTAGAAACCTTAGCCAGCTGGGTGAAAGAACAATTTGCTTTATAAGTGAATTTTTTTCACTTAATGGGTTTAATTTTGTCGTTTGTCAGCCCTCTTATAGTTTTTTATTCTTTATTACGTCAACGGGAACAGCCAAATATATTTTCAGGCAACAGTGACGTTGGCGTTAAAGACTAAAACAATTTATTGACAATTAAAGAGGACAGATTATGAAACTGAGCAAACTTGTTTCAACCACATTACCCGCAGCATTAGTACTATGTAGCGCATCAGCTTTGGCTTCATCTTCATTTGAAGGTTTAAAAGTAGCCGTTATCAAAAACGCTGTTGGTAGCAGTAATGTTGTAGCGGGTGATTATCATCAAGTAATAAGAGAAAGTGAGCAAAAAAGCACGACTGCTGATGAATTTTCAACCACTATGAGTTTATGCGCTGCCCATATTAAAACCTATAAACTAGAAGCAGCTGAACGTTCATGCTCTGATGCAATTGAATTTATCCCAGCTAAAGCTACCCGCGGTAGACATGGTAAATTGTTGAAAGCATTAGCTTATAGTAACAGAGGTATCGCAAGATATTTAAACAAAAATCATGATGGCGCGTTTGAAGATTTTGTCAAAGCTACATCAATTTCAGACGACAAAATTATTACTGACAATGTGGAATATTTTAAAAGCGCATTGATTAAAACAGTTACGTCAACCGAAACCCCTACTGAAATCGCTGATTAAGGAAAACTCATGAAAAACATCATAAAAGAATTTTCTTTATTCACTTTGTTCATCTACCAAGTAAAACATTTATGTGTCTCGCAATGGCAAGTGGAAAATTTATACAGCAGATCTCGCGGTTCTTTTCGACAGCAAAATGACTGGAGCTAATAATGGTCAAAGGTAATCAACGAATTAAAAACGATACTCGTCATTAATGTATCGTTTTTATTTTTTGAAGCGAGTTTAACTTTACTTAATTACCGATAGCGTTAGATCAAAAAAATTAACAATAAATTACCTCGATTGAACTCTCCCCTACTAGAAAGCCATTTCAGACGCTGATAGAATCTAGCCCATTGAATTTATGAACCACGAGAATCAGTAAAATGGGTAGAGCATACCAAAACCGTAAATTATCAATGGCCAAAACTGCTGGTCAAAAAACTAAAGTTTATTCTAAATACGGTAAAGAAATTTACGTTATTGCCAAAAATGGTAGCCCAGATCCTGACACTAACTTGTCATTACGTCGCCTTATTGAAAAAGCAAAAAAAGACCAAGTACCAACACATGTTATTGATAAAGCAATTGAAAAAGCTAAAGGTACTGGTGGTGAAGACTACGCTGAAGCACGTTACGAAGGTTTTGGACCAGGCAATTGTATGGTCATTATTGACTGTTTAACAGATAACGGTAACCGTACTATTAAAGATGTACGCCAATGTTTTACCAAAACAAATTCAAAAATTGGTTCTTCAGGTACCGTTTCTCATATGTTTGATCATCAAGCCGTTTTTGCTTTTAAAGGTGATGATGAAGAAACCGTGTTAGAAAATCTAATGATGGCTGATATTGATGTAACTGATGTTGATTTAGAAGATGGTGTTATTACCGTTCATGCTCCTCATACGGAATTTTTCAAAATCAAAACTGAATTTGCTAACAGCATGCCAGAGTATGACTTAGAAGTGGAAGAAATCACTTGGGTTCCACAAACTTATACGGAAATTACCGAAGAAGATGACATCGCAAATTTCGAAAAATTCATCATGATGCTAGAAGATTGCGATGATGTACAAAATGTTTATCACAACGCGGAATTACCAGAAAGTAACGAAGAGTAATTGCACACTTTCTCTAAAAAAGCATCTTCGTGATGCTTTTTTTTCATCCCTACTTTTATTGCAAATAATTAATCTGTTTTGGTTTCAGTAAGAATCTATATTTAAAACGGTAATTTTTTAAAGCAGTAACTTTTTCAATATATTTTCACACTCAGCAACCGCCATTTGCTTAGGTACAGGGTAATCACAATACGCTTCTTTGATTGCTCGTTTTGCAAGTAAAGGGATATCCATCGCTTTTAATTCAGGAAAACGCTGTTGTACAGCTAAGGTGTTAAGTAAGTTTTTCACATGAGTGACTAACTTTTTCGCTGCTTGTTTTTCGTTATCTGCTTGCTCTGCCACTTTAGTGTGATAAGCGATTTCGGCATAGGTTTTATATGCTGTATCAAACGAAAAGTCTAAAACGTGCGGTAACAACACCGCATTCGCTAGCCCGTGTGGAATATGATAATAACCACCTAATTGATGCGCTATAGCGTGCACATAGCCAATGGAAGTGCGTGTAAAGGCTAACCCAGCATAATAACTGGCAAGTGACATTTCGGTGCGCGCTTGAAGATCAGCACCGTTAGCATACGCTTGTGGCAAATAGTTAAATATTCTTTCGATGGCATCTAAACTATAGGTTTTCGTTTGGGATGTTGAATGTAAGCCGATATAAGATTCAAGTGCATGAGTTAATGCATCAATACCCGTTTGCGCCGTAATATGCGAAGGTAAGCCAACCATCAATAACGGGTCGATAATCGCATATTTCGGCACCAAACAAGGGTCAATAACAGTAAACTTTTGTTTGTTCTCGGGATCAGAAATTACCGCGACCACTGTTGCTTCTGAGCCTGTACCCGCGGTTGTTGGTATGGCAATAAATGTAGGCAAAGCTCGGCGAATTTTAAATAATCCTGCCAACGCTTTAATCGGTTTATTTTTAACAACACAAGCGGCAATACCTTTGGCGCAATCAATCACTGAACCACCGCCCATTGCAATGATACTGTCGCAGCCATGTTTTTGGTATTGAGTAACCCCTTGCTCAACAACCGCAACCGTTGGGTCAGGTTTGACTTCATCAAACAATACATAATCAATATTTGATGCTTGTAAATGCGTCATTAATTGCTGGCAAAGCCCTAACTCAGTTAACGTTTTGTCACTAACAATCAGCACTTTTTTGGCACAGTGCTGTTGTAATTTTTCAGCTGCGTTAGTTAGTTTTCCTTCACCTGCAAGTAAATGTGGCAAAGGTATGGGGATCAATCGATTTAGGTAACGACGAATA
>DAINNQ010000278.1:0-4094 GCA_036735825.1 Alteromonadaceae bacterium
CACCATTATTAAGTGTGCCAACCTTAAAAGAGCGAGTGAAGCAGCGCGGCTATGAAGCGTTTGATTTGGCAAAATATCAGCAATTAAGTGAAGAGCAACGTCAACAGTACGTATTTATTGTGCAAGACCCGTTTACTTCTTTTTATGATGCTGCCGTGGTGGAAAACATGATGGCATTAATTGCCAAATTAAACTTCACGCCAGTTTTATTACCGTTTAAGCCGAATGGTAAGCCACAGCATGTGAAAGGCTTTTTAAAACGTTTTGCCAAAACGGCGCAAAATTCGGCTGATTTTTTAAATCAATTACACCAGTTAAATATTCCGATGATAGGAATGGATGCTTCTTTAGTCCTTTGTTATCGTGATGAATACCAACAAGTGTTAAAAGCTAAACGTGGAGATTTTAGTGTTTTACTCGCTCATGAATGGTTGTTATCGGTGATCGAACATCGAAAATTAGAAAATGTCCAATCATCGTCGCAAAATCAAACAGCATATAAATTATTTGCTCATTGCACCGAAAAAACGGCTCTCGCGGGTAGCGAGCAACAATGGCAAGACATTTTTAAACATTTTGGCTTAACCTTAGATAAAGTATCACTCGGTTGTTGTGGAATGGCAGGCACCTACGGCCATGAACAAGTCAACTTTGATAACTCGAAAGGGCTTTATGAATTAAGCTGGCAAGGAAAAGTGAATAGTTTTGCACCTGAGCAAATTGTGGTGACAGGTTATTCGTGTCGTTCGCAAGTAAAACGTTTAGGGCAGGTAACAACTAAACATCCGATTGAAGTGATTTTAGATAACATTAGCTAATTTTTATCTGGGTACAAAAGCAAAAGCAAAAGCAAAAACAAGAGCAAAAGCAAAACCAACAGCCAAAAAGTAAAAAACAAAAGCCGACAGATGTCGGCTTTTGTATATCTAATATTTGTTATATTGGTAACATGTTTTCGTATGACAAAAAAACTTATTTACGACCATTCGCGATAATTTCTCTCGCCATTTCATCAGCCACTTGTCCAGTAGGCTTATCTTCTGCCGCCGCTTTCTCAAAAACTGTTGTTAAGGTATGGTAAATGTTTTCTACTAAACGCGTTGCTTCTTTTGCGCAGTAGGGCTCTGGGTAAATCTCTAACGCCACATTAAGAATACCGCCAGCATTAATGACATAATCAGGCACATATAAAATATTTTTATCTTTTAAAAGTTGATCATGTTTTGATGCCGCTAGTTGGTTATTGGCACAACCTGCAATAATTGATGCTTTTAGTTGATCAATGGTTTGATCATTAATTGATGCACCAAGCGCACATGGTGAGAATACATCCACGTCTTGGCTATAAATTTCATCTAAGCCAACAACTGTTGCATTTAATTCTGTTGCCGCTTTATCTAGTGCCAATTGGTTGATGTCAGTGACAATTAACTCTGCGCCCGCAGCATGTAGTTTTTCACATAAGCTATAACCGACACTGCCTAGGCCTTGCACAGCCACTTTCAGCCCGTTTAAGTCATCTTTCCCTAATTTGAATTTTACAGCGGCTTTAATACCTAAAAATGTACCTAGTGCAGTAAAAGGACCTGGGTTACCACTTTTACCGTCTAAACCAGCAACAAAATCAGTGACTTGGTTAACCATTGCCATATCACTCGTGGTAATATTTACATCTTCTGCCGTGTAGTAACGACCGTTAACGTTATTCACAGCATTACCAAATGCTTTAAATAGAGCGTCCGATTTTAATGATTTAGGATCGCCAATAATAACAGCTTTACCACCACCTAATTTCAAGCCAGCCATAGCATTTTTGTATGTCATACCTCTTGACAGTCTTAATACGTCTGTCAATGCTGCTTCGTCATTTGCATAATCCCAAAAACGACATCCTCCAGCAGCAGGGCCTAAAACAGTACTATGAACAGCAATAATTGCTTTTAATCCTGTTTCTTTATCGCTACAGAATACAACTTGTTCATGGTCGTCGAAATCAACTAAATCGAAAAATGCCACTACTTTATTCTCCGTGGGTTAAATGAATTATGTAATTCATACTGTAATATTTCTCGGGGCGCACAATATCATTAAGATCAAGGGATAGCTAGTCGACCACTTAAAAAAATAGCGTAAGTTTGATCTGAAATATGTGCGCAAAAATGTACATGTATTTATGCATAAAGTTAACATTTCTTGCTCTATGAAAAATCTTTATATACCCTTAACCGTTCCTAAATGGCGTCGCTAATTATAGCAGAAGAGGAAGAGAGTATGAGCAAAGCAAATCAAATGAGTGAACAAGAACAGCAACAGTGGATCAGAGAGCAATATCAAGTTGCAACGAAATTTCTTGCCGCTAAAGGTTTAATCACTGACAGCGTGGTAAATAGTGATAGTCGTTATTTAGTGCCTTTTGTTTCTTTGTGGAGCATTAAGCTTGCTGATAAATCTCGCGTATGGGTAATTGCTGGAGATTTACCAACAGATTATGCGCCTTTGAGTGTTGCTAAAGATGCAAGAGAAGCTATACGTCATTTTTCATTTAAATGGCAGATGCAAGCAGATCAATTATTAAAGTCGTCAGATGAAGAACAGCAAAAATTTGCGCAAGTGTTAATTGGGCGTGCGGAAGGTTTGTATGATTTATTTGAAAAAGATGCAATTTGGCAGGCACAAACCGCTTAAGGCCAAACCTTAATAACGCTTTGTCCTTACTATTGAATAAAAATTATCTTACTCATGCCAAAAAAGGTTAATGAGTAAGATAGTATTTTGCTTTTTTAATATTATCTACCGTGCAGACCATTCTCTGTCTAGCCATTCCCGCTTCCATAAACACCGCACCAGCACTGATAAAGTTAAACTTTCTAAAATATTCCACTGATTCTAATGGGCTGAAAATAAAGACTTCATCAAGGTTGATGTCTTTTGCTATGGCTAACAAACCTTGCATAACTTTATGGTCAATACGCTTTTTACGATAAGCCATTAAAACGGCAATACGCGATATTTCACCTGTGGTAAGGATCCTACCTGTTGCTATAGGCTCTTGGGTTACGTCATCACAAACCAAGAGGTGATAAGCATAGCGATCTTTCCTATCAAACTCTATTTTTTTAGGAATTCTCCATTCACAAATAAAAACTTTTTCTCTCACTGTTTTGAGTAAAGGAGCCGCTTGCTCCCACTGAACTCGACTTATGCTGAACGTCATGATCTCTATTCAATATACCAATAACCCTTATTTAAAACACTAGTTAACAATTGAATGTTTTTCAAACAATCACTGAAACTTTTTGCTTTTGCTGTAGTCAAAGGGGCGCTTCCTGCTAAGAGGTTGGCTAATTCTTGAGTTTCTTCAGATAGTTGGAATATTTCACCGTTAATAAATAAATTTGCTGTCGGTGTGTGGCAAACCAAAGCTTTTATACCAGCAACGGGCTGAAATTGAATACTGTCATTGTCAACAAATTCTAATACTTGCTCTGGGGTGAATAATTCCATTGGGATCAGCAATTCTAGAGCATGGTGGCTTTGCGTTAAATGCTGACCAATAAAGGTTGAAAACAATGCTTCATCGTGAATTTTATCAAGCATAAAGTTTTTGATGCTTTGCATATCTTCAGCATTGAGCAATTCGGGTTGTTGACATGCCTTACGGTTTTTGTCATTAAAGCGTTCTTCACCGATATTGTTATCGATTAACGTATCGGCAAAACTTGACCATAAATCTTGATTGCTTGGCGCTTGAAAACCGATTGAAAAATTCAGTGAATTTTCGATTGATACGCCATTGTGAGGGTGGTTTGGTGGAATATAAAGTAAATCGCCTGCTTCAGTCACTTCATCAATAATGGGGATGAATTCGCTCACTTGTTTAAGATCAGGATGTGGTAGTAATTCACTTAACGCATGGTCAGGTAAGCCTACTTGCCAACGACGTTTGCCTTCACCTTGTAAAATAAAAACATCATATTGATCTAAATGCGCACCAACTCCACCATTAGGGGTAGAAAAACTCACCATCACATCATCAATTCGCCAGCGTGGAATAAAATGAAATAATGGAATCAGATTATTCGTTTCTCTTGACC
>DAINNQ010000279.1:0-4071 GCA_036735825.1 Alteromonadaceae bacterium
ATGTACTTCCAATTTAAAATGCTCGAACCTAAGTAAACGATAATTGAATTGGTACCAATAACCGCGAAGAATTTTGCCCATTTCGTCACATCTAACACGTCTATAATTGCATATAAAACAGTTACAATAATATGCTGTAACCTACAGTGACTAATACAAAAGAGCTCGTCCATAAGGTTTTGTTAATAGGAAAAAGCAAGTCCCACAAGTACCCACCAACGAGAAATGCAACACCAACTAATCTAAACGAGAAATTAACGCGTTAGGGTTTTCAATGTTTTTGATCATGAAGCGACCAAAACGCCTGTTAGGTTTATTTTTAAATAGACACATTTTATTGCCATTTTGAACTTGTAATCTTGTCTCGTAATATCAACAATAATGATCACTGTACCGATAATCATAACGAGATTGCATGTTAGCTAAAATATCCGCCTTTTTTCAGAGTTTGAGCTTGCCCGCCGAAGAAGAGGTTGATTCTCTCAGTGTAGAAATGGCGTGCACCGTTCTTTTATGTGAAGTGATGAAAGCGGATGGACATTTAGATGCTCAAGAGCAGCAAATATTAACCGCGATGATCTCAACTCAATTTTCTTTATCACCAGATGAAGTGAGAGAACTTATCGACCAAGCGATAGAATTGAGCGAGCATGCTATTGATTTTCATCAATTTACTTCCAAAATAAATAGTCATTACAGTCCGAAAGAAAAAGGACATATTGTCAAATTGCTTTGGCAATTAGCCATGGCTGATGGCAAAGTTGCCAGCATCGAAGAGCATATTATTAGAAGAATTGCTGATTTACTTCATCTTAGCCATGCGCAATATATCGAGGCAAAAAACACCATTTTGCCGTAAGTGAAATGTATAGACATATGCATAAACATTCGCATAAGCATTTGTAAAAAATACTCACAATAAATATCAACAACTAGTCTTTGCATTAAGATATAATGCGGTCAATTAAGCACTGCATTTATATTTGAGTATTTACAATGGCAACTATTGGTCAATTTAACACCCTCCCCGTTATCGCTATTATGGCAAACGGCGCTTATTTAAACGCAGGCGAACTCGGCGAAATTCTGCTGCCAAATAGGTATTTACCTGCAAACTGTGAAATAGATGATGAAGTTACTGTGTTCATTTATCTAGATTCTGCCGACAGACTGATTGCCACCACTGAAAAACCCTTAGCCCAGTTAGGCGAATTTGCCTCGTTGAAAGTAAAAGAAGTCAATAAAATTGGCGCTTTCTTAGATTGGGGTTTACCAAAAGATTTATTGGTGCCTTACAATCAACAACATAAAAAAATGGAAGTTGGCAAATATTATTTAGTTTACATTTTTTTAGATGAACGCACTGAGCGATTGGTTGCGTCAAGCAAACTGGATAAATATTTAGACATTTGGCCTGCTGACTATCAAGTAGGTGAGCAAGTATCTCTCACTATTGGTGCGAAAACTGATTTAGGTTTTAAAGCCATTATTAATAACAAGCACTGGGGATTAATATTTGAAAGTGATATTTTCCAACCTCTGAGAACGGGTAAGAAAATCACAGGTTATATTAAGCAAGTGCGTGAAGATGGCAGAATTAACCTCTCACTTTCTCGTGCAGGTAAAGGCAAAGTTATCGACTTTAGCGATCGATTATTAGCTTTTTTAGCAGAGCACGACGGGTTTAGCCCATTACATGATAAAAGCTCACCTGAACTGATCCAGCGTACTTTAGGGGTTAGTAAAAAAACCTTTAAAGCAACCGTGGGTAACTTGATGAAAAACGGTAAATTAATCATTGAAAAAAACGGCATTCGCTTAAAGTAATCAGGTAATTTCTAAGCTCAAAAGAACCTGCTCATTAACTGGGTATTTCTTTTGAGCTGCGAATGTTTTTTATCAAGTAATTTAATTTAATAGCTATCAAATATCGCAAGTTCTCACGTACTCAATTAGTATTCAAAACTAAAATATCTGTATATTATTTTAGTAACCCTCCAATATTGAAATAAAAAACCATTACTTCCTTACACAACCAAATAAATAGTTGTAACAAAAGTTTAACATTCGCTACTCTTTATCAATAAAATAATCTATATTATCCATTGAATATTAATAACAATACAAATAACTCGTATTAAACTAAGGACAGTACCTCAATGAATAGAAATCTATTTCGTTCGTTAATCATCATACATTTTCTCACGTTTCCTTGTTTTAGCTTTGCTAGCGAAGTCAGTGCAAATTTAGGGGTTACTAGCAACTATATTTGGCGGGGTGTCACACAGTCAGATAAAAACATAAGCCTTTCAGCTGGCGCTGATTACTCTTCAACTTCAGGTATGTATGCAGGCATTTGGGCCGCTAGTGTCGACTTTAATGATGATACCCGTTTTGAATATGATGTTTATGGCGGCTTTCAAACATCATTTAGCAATGTTGATATGGATATTGGTTACATTTATTACGGCTACCAAGGAGGTAATGACCTCGCTTTTAGTGAAGCATATATCAAAGCCACGTATGAAAACTTCTCTTTTGCTATTTCAACCCTATTCGATAGTGAAGCAGGAGGTGATTTTGCTGATGCTAGCTATATTGAAGCCGCTTATAGTTTTGCACTTGCCTATGATATTTCACTGGGTCTTCATGCTGGACACTATGATTTTGACCAAGGAGGAAACTACCAAGATTTCAACATCAGTTTAACTAAAGGAGACTTCTCTTTAATGGTAAGTAAGGTAACTGGAAATAGCTATTTAGATGATAATTTGTTGTCTTTGTCTTACAGCAAAGCATTTGATTTTTAGTACATTCCAATAACCAATGTGAGTGTGCGGGCTTTTATTAGTCACGCACTTTAGTTTTATCGACTATAAATGGATTTACTATGAAAATTAAAAACAAACTGGTATTGCAGGCAATTTTTTTAGCTATTGTTCCTGCATTAACATTAGCAATAATTATTACTTTACAAGCGAATCATTCATCTTTTAAAGCATTAGAAAAAAAATCTAAAGATCAATTAATTTCTTTACGCGAATTAAAAAAAACACAAATTGAATCCTATCTTAAACAGATCGAGTCTCAAGTCATTACCTTATCAAGTAATCTTGCGGTAAAAGATGCGGCTTCATTGTTTATTTCAAGTTTTCATGACACAGAAATCGCCCCTTCGTTGCTTAACAATCATCGAGCCAATGTTAACGATTATTATCAAAACACCTTTCATGACGCATACGTGAAGAAAAATGGTGTTGCGCCCAGTGCAAATAAAACATCAACTGAGCACTTAGACGATTTAACTCTTCTCTATCAAGATAAATATATTGCTAGCAATTCCTATCCATTAGGGAATAAAAATCAACTGGTTAGCCTTAATGAAAATGGTTACGACGCAATTCATCAACAATACCATCCAATGTTTAATGATTACCTCAATAAATTTGGCTATTACGATATCTTTATTGTCGACGCAAATTCTGGTCATATTGTCTATTCTGTTTATAAAGAATTAGATTTCGCAACATCATTAAAAACAGGTCCTTATGCCAATTCAGGAATTGCTCAAGCCTTTAATAAAGCGTTACTGCTAACTCAAACTGAACAGGCTACTTTGGTTGATTTTGACAGTTATTTTCCCTCCTATAATCAAGCCGCTTCTTTTATTGCATCGCCGATCAAAGGCAGTAATGGCGAAACTAACGCCGTATTGATTTTCCAAATGCCGATTGATGGTATTAATCAAATAATGACGAATGATCAGAAATGGCAAGAAGTTGGCCTTGGCAGTTCTGGAGAAACTTATTTAGTTGGCCCAGATAAAAAATTACGCAGTGAGAGCCGCTTTCTCATTGAAGATAGTCAAAATTACTATCAAGCATTACATGCCTCAAAACAACCGAATGTAGAGCAAATTAAGGCCTATAATTCTGCGGTAGGATTACAGATAGTTGATACCAATGGTGTTCGCCAAGCGCATAATAATAGCCAAGGTTACCAGCAATTCTCTGATTATCGAAATGTAGAGGTATTATCGGCTTTTACCACAATTAACTACGGTGAAAACCA
>DAINNQ010000280.1:0-4069 GCA_036735825.1 Alteromonadaceae bacterium
CCCTGAGGGCATCCACGCACTGCAACAAGCGCACCCTGAAGTAAAACTCTTTATTGGCGCCATAGACGAAAAGCTCAACGACCAAGGTTATATTATTCCTGGTTTAGGCGACGCTGGTGACAAGATCTTTGGCACTCTCTGATCAGCAATATTTAGTTCGTATCCCCTACTTTTTCTATGCTGCGCACTTTGCACTTAAAATGTGCGAACGCGCACCTTAGGTGCGAAATCTCTCCCGTCCAATTCAAACACCTTAAGTAACTCACTGTTTTTGTTATTAAATAACTTATCCCAACCTCTGGCACCTCCTTTGCAAATATGACAATAGAATAATTAATTTATCGTTTATTTGGGAGAATAATATGAGCGAACACGCTGGATTTAAGCTTTGGTCGTTTAGCGGAAAGATCAAAATCCTTCACTTAAGTTGGATGGCCTTTTTTATCACCTTTGTGGTTTGGTTTAACCATGCTCCATTACTTGCCGTTATTGGTGACAGTCTAGGGCTAAGCAAAAGTGAGATAAAAACCTTACTCATTTTAAACGTGGCATTAACCATACCTGCTCGCGTTATCATCGGTATGTTAACTGATAAATACGGACCGCGATTAACCTATGCGTTAATTTTGTTCTTTTGTAGTTTTCCATGTTTTATGTTTGCAATAGCAGATAACTTTCAACAAGCCGCTATCGCTCGATTTTTGTTAGGCTTTATCGGTGCTGGGTTTGTTATTGGTATTCGTATGGTCAGTGAATGGTTTCCTGCAAATGAGTTAGGCACAGCAGAAGGCATTTATGGTGGTTGGGGCAACTTTGGCTCAGCAGCAGCGGCTATGTCGTTACCTGCCATCGCTTTACTTTTTGGTGGTGAAAATGGCTGGCGCTATGCGGTTGGCTTAACGGGTTTAATGAGCCTACTTTTTAGTTTTATTTGGTATTTTAACGTGACTGACACACCAAAAGGTTCTACCTATTTCAAACCTAAACAAACAGGTGCGATGGAAGTGACTAATGTGGGTGATTTTTGGTTATTATTGTTAATGAAGCTGCCTATGTATGGAGCCTTATCATTATTAACATGGAAATTATCACCTAATGGCGTAGGCTTACTGACAGAAACCTATGCAAACATTGCTTATATTTCGCTTATCGCTTTATTTTTACTCGAAGTAAAACAAACGTATAAAGTCAATGGCCATGTTTTTACTAAGCCTGTAGATGCCATTCATCAATACAAATTCAAGCAAGTTGCTGTGTTAAATGTTTTGTATTTTGCTACCTTTGGCTCAGAGCTTGCCGTTGTTTCCATGTTACCTTTGTTTTTTGCTGACGTATTTAGTTTAGACATGGTTTACGCGGGTTTACTCGCTTCACTTTATGCTTTTATGAATTTAATGTCTCGTCCTGGTGGCGGTTGGATCAGCGATAAATTTGGCCGTAAAAAAACCTTACTTATTCTAACTGCAGGTCTAGCGCTAGGTTATTTCACCATGTCAGCAATAGATAGCAGTTGGCCATTATGGTTAGCCGTAGCCGCTGCAATGGCGTGTTCGTTCTTTGTGCAAGCTGGTGAAGGCGCTGTATTTGCTGCAGTACCTTTAATCAAACGCCGATTAACAGGACAAATTGCTGGTATGACTGGCGCTTATGGTAATGTTGGCGCGGTAGTTTATTTAACTGTACTTTCGATGGTGGATTATCAAACCTTCTTTTTAGTGATTGCGGCAACAGCTGTAGTTGGTTTTATCACGTTGTTATTTATGGAAGAACCGCGCGGTACTATCACCGAAGTTCGAGAAGATGGTACGGTTGAATTGATCAGTGTGAGTTAAGCTGTTTGTTTTAACTAACACAGGATCAGTATCACTGAGCTACTATCACTTATTAAATAGCACTTATTAAATAGCACTTATTTAATAGCACTGATGAAGATAATCGAAGGTAAAGATTAAACAGTATGACAGCGTCAAAACAATCTACACACACGTCATCTACTTTCAGCAAAGCACCAGCCGCTACTGCAAAACTGCAGTTGCGGTTTGGTGGTTATTCTCATCAAGGTTTAAAAGCCGAAAACCAAGATGCGTTTGCCGCTTTATCTCCTAATAATAATGAGATAAACACCAAAGGTGCAATAGCCGCTTTAGCGGATGGTGTCAGTAGTGCGAGTAAAGCCGCGCAAGCTGCCCAACTTTCAGTTACACAGTTTATTCAAGAATATTATTCAACGTCAGATACGTGGTCGACAGAAAAGTCAGCGGCAAAAGTACTAACGAGTTTAAATCAATGGTTGTATTCTCAATCAGATGTCAGCCCAAGTTTAAGTGACAGCAGCCATAATCAACAATGGCTGACAACTTTTTCTGCGCTGATCATCAAATCCAAAACTGGCTATATTTTTCATGTCGGAGATTCACGTATTAGCCAATTTAAAGATCAGCAACTTGAAAGCATTACTCGCGACCATAATCAAAAACAAGGAGGACAACATGTTGTGCTCACCCGCGCTTTGGGTGCTGACTCTCGCTTAAAAGTAGATTTTCATAAAATTGATATTAATCAAGGAGATATTTACCTACTAACGTGTGATGGCGTGCACGATTTTATTCCTAACAATCAATTAAAAGCACTATTAAACACTCTTCCCTCTTCACCAAGAGATCAAGATTTAGAGCAGATCAGTAAAACCATTACAGACGCCGCTATTTCTAATGGCAGTGATGATAATGTCAGTTGCTTATTAATTTATGTTGAACAAACGCCTAATCGACAATTGGCAGAAATTGAGCGTGATATATTAAATAAAGCTATTCCTCCTGCAATGAAAGTGGGCACAAAGTTAGATGGTTACAAAGTGATCAAGGTGATTCATGCAAGCATTCGTTCACACCTCTACTTAGTTGAGGATGAAGAAACGCGCACCAAATCAGTACTAAAGGTTCCCTCTCTTAATTTTTCTGATGATACCGTTTATTTGCAAGGGTTTATGCGTGAAGCGTGGATTGGAGAGAGGATCAATCATCAACACATTATGAAAGTTAAGGGTGGTAATACCAAAAGCCGCTTTTTGTATCATGTGTGCGAATATATTGAAGGGCAAACCTTATCTCAATGGATGCATGACAATCCTAAGCCAAGCATTGGGCAAGTCAGAGATATTATCAGTCAAATTATTTCTGCTTTAAGAGCATTTCAGCGTTTAGACGTTGTTCATCGAGATTTGAAACCCGACAATATCATGATCGACAAATATGGGCAAATTAAGCTCATTGATTACGGCACCGTTTTAGTCGCGTCATTAGAAGAGGATTGCAATTTAATTAAAGAAACAGTTCCTCAAGGCACGTTAAATTATATCGCGCCTGAAACCTTGTTATTTATGAAAGCCGATAATATGAGCGACTTATTTTCGTTAGGTGTTATTTGTTATGAAATGCTCAGTGGCGAATTACCGTTTAAACCCATGAAAACGGCAACGGTAACCCAGACAGGTTATCATGATTGGCAATATCGCAGTATTAAGCAATTTCGTCCTGACTTACCCTTTTGGTTAGATTTAAGTTTGCAGCAAGCAACCAGCGCAGATCCTAAGCTCAGATACAAAGCGTTTTCTGAATTTGAAACTGACTTAACTAAGCCATCGCTTAACGCGATTGAAGAATATCAGCGACAACCAATATTACAGCGTGATCCTATCAAGTTTTGGCAAGGCGTCTCTTTTATCTTATTTATCTTGTTATTGGTATCCCTCACAAATTAACCATCTCCCTCACAATTAAATTCCTCTTTTCCTACTTCTATTTTACTAAGTAAATGGCTTTTCATAGCTGAAAATTAATGACGCACTCACCACAAATTATTAACGCATTCTGAATGAATAAACACTTACAGCTTATATTTTCAAAGGATTGCATTTAATAATGCTACAATTAAGTCTTATTATTAAGTGTTATTTCAATATAAATCTAAGCTTTTCCCTTTGGTAATAATGCTTTATAGTGATTTAAATAATAAAAACATAAATTTACTTTCGGCGAATGACTACGAGGATATATGTCAATTTCTGCTT
>DAINNQ010000281.1:0-4064 GCA_036735825.1 Alteromonadaceae bacterium
GTTCCATAAACAAACCGATTTGTTATCACTGAGTAAAGTGAATTCACCATTAACGGAAATACTTGCGGCTTTGATCACTTCTTCACTGTATCTTTGTTTGGTGGTTGACGTTGAAGTTTGCACACTGTGATCAGAACAACCAGTCATAACGAGCGCGACCAATAACAGGGTAAATGCATGGCTTAGTTTGCTCATAACCAACGCCTAACTTGTTGACAGTAATTGAGGTATTCATCGTTAAATATTTTCACCAGAGCTTTTTCTTCAGGCTTTATTTGGAATTGATTGAGGTAAAAGACGAAACCAATCACAAATACCAAAGTCAGTGGCGAGGCTAAAAAGCACGACCAGCCAATTAACACGGCGGCCATGCCGACATACATTGGGTTACGTGTGTATTGATAAATTCCATTATTGACAAGCGCCGAGCTGGTTTCAGGTTTTGTTGGGTTGACAGTTGTTTGAGCTTGTCGAAAAGCTAAGGCGCCTAGCGCAATTAACAGTATGGCAATAAAAGTGAATATGAAGAAAAGACCGACACGCCATCCTAGAGTTAACGATATGACAGGTAAATAATGATGGCTTAACCACATCAACAAAGCAAAAATAATGACTAAAAGTAACGGAGGTATTTTAAGTGCTAAACGCGCCATGTGCTGATTTTTTGCAGGTTATTTTTCTTATTGAGAATAACTGAATGTGAATAAAAAGCCCACAAGATTATCTGGCGGGCTTGATGATGTGATGTTTTTCAAAAGGTCTCGTTAAAATATTTTATCGAACCCAAGATCATAAACACGTTCTAGTCTTGTTCATGTAACCAAGCAGCGTGTTTTGGTGCGCGCTTGGTAACTGACCATTCTTCGATCATTGCGGGCGCAACTTCATTGAGCTGTTTATATTGCTCAGGCGTACCAATGTCTGCTGCTAATTCTAAACGATGGCCACTTGGGTCGAAGAAGTAAATTGATTTAAATACTCCGTGATTTACTGGCCCTAAAACATCAACACCTTTGCTAACAAGAGATTCTTTAGCCGCTACTAATGCATCGAAATCAGCCACTTTAAGTGCTAAATGCTGTACCCACGCTGGCGTGTTTTGATCACGTCCCATGTCATCAGAATTCGGTAATTCAAAAAACGCTAATACGTTCCCCATGCCTGCATCTAAAAAAATATGCATGTAAGGGTCAGGTGCTTTTGTTGATGGCACTTCGTCTTCAGCAATCGCTAACACTAAGTCCATGTTGAGTTTATCTTTATACCATTCAACGGTTTCTTTGGCATCGACACAGCGATAAGCGACATGATGTACTTTTTCAATTTTGATCATAATGATAACTTCTTCATGTTATGGAATAGCTAAAGCTTACAATAAAGTAACTTTTGTTACTAACTGTGCGGACTAAAAACTTATCTCCAAGTGTAGTCGAGTGTTATTTTTTATTTACAGTCAGTGTACATCTTCTTAAATTATCTGCTGCCAAATGGCACTAAGCTTTTGATCACATTCACTAATGGTAATGCTAGCTAGTGGTGAATCAATAAACTTAAGTTGATTCGTTAACAGTTGATCGTCACGAAAAACATGGCAAGTGACTTGGCTATTTTCGGGTAAATGATTGGCTAAGTGTTGCAGTGATTTTTCAGTTACGAGCATATTATCGACAGCAATTAACACATCGTTTACGGCAATGCCAGCTTGCGCCGCAGGAGATTGTTCGATGACTTGAGTGATTTTTACGCCCATAGCATGCGTTTTGTACATCGCGCCGATATAAGGCATGTAATCGTCTGCTGTTGTTGTTTCTAAGTTGTTGAGTTGTTTGTATTTGCTGGTTTGATAACTGACACCAACGTTTGCTAAGAGGGGTTGTAAATCAATGCGTGCAGCACTATTGAGTATATTGGTAAATGCTTGGCTGATATCTTCACCACAAAGAATATTAACAATATTAATGAAATCGTCTTGCTGCGTGCCGATGTTGGTTCGGCCAAAATGAATCCACAATTCTTTCATTAAATTATCTAAACTGTACTTTTGTTGAGATTTTTCACGAATGGTTAAATCTAGCCATAACGCGATTAACGAGCCTTTAGTGTAATAACTGACAATGTTATTCACCGCATCAGGCCCTTGTTGATAAAATTTAGTCCATGTAAAAAAGCTTGATTCAGTGATACTTTGCTTGAGTTCGCCAGAGCCTCTATAAACGCGAGTGGCCGTTTTACTGAGTATGGCTAAATACTCTTCAAAGCTGATAATGCCCGAACGATATAACGAAAAGTCGTCGTAATATGAGGTAATTCCTTCATAAGCCCAAAGTTGATCGGTATATGACTCTTTGGCTAATTGATAAGGGATAAAGGCTTTAGGTTTGATACGACAAACATTCCACGCGTGAAAATATTCATGTGAGCATAAAGATAAGAAGGTTTTGTACTGCTCACTTAATTCGTTGGGTTTATTGGGGTTGGCTAAATCAAAACGACCCGCTTGTAAAATGGTTGAGTTTTTGTGCTCTAAGCCACCAAAACCTTCAGCTAATAAATGGGTAATAAACCAATATTCTTTAAACGGCGCTTCACCAAATAAGCTGATGTGATGCTGGCAAAGTTTGCCAATATCTTCTGCCATTCTAGCCATATCACCATAATGAGAGCTAGTGAACACGAGGTGATGTGTTACCCCTTCTACGTCAAATTCGAAAGGTTCAAATTCGCCAATGGCAACGGGACAATCAATTAATTCAGCGTAATCTTGCGCGTAATATTCGCCAAAGCGGTATTTTTCTGTCGACTTATTACGACTCATGCCCGTTGCAACACGCCAATTTGGTTTATTTTCTGGCGCGATTATCGAGAGGTGACATTGAGCTTGTTTAAGTTCTTCAATCGCAAGAAATGTTGAGCTGCCATTAAAAAACCCACGTTGATTATCTAAATAAGCGGTACGAACAGATAAATCAAAAGCAAAGACATGATAATGAAGATGAATTTTGCGATCTGTTGCCGTTACTTGCCAAGTTTGTTTATCAAGAGCCGTTAAAGTAATCGGTTGATTATTCTCGTTAGCTGCGCTTAAAGAAATAATATTTTTTGCAAAATCTCGCACCATATAACTGCCAGGTAACCATGCAGGCAAGCTGAGTGTGTATGTTGTATCTACTATAGTGTCAAAGTGAATACTTACTTCGAATAAGTGACTATTGAGGGAATGCGGTTTGATTTGATAATGAATCGTCATTAGCAGAAGGCTCTTGGTAAAACGGTTAGTAAACAATAGGGCTGTTATACCCTACTGCCTTCAAAAATTCTAACAACTATTTCTAACAACTATTGTAGCAACGGCATGGCTAAGCGAGAATGACGGTTTTATCGCCATTTAAACAAATGCGTTGTTCAACGTGCATTTTCACCGCATGACAAAGTGCCGTTGCTTCGAGATCGTGCCCCAAGTGCACCATTTTTTCTATGGTGTAAGTATGGTTGATGGGTTTAACTTCTTGCACAATAATTGGTCCTTCATCAAGATCCGCAGTAACATAATGTGCGGTAGCTCCGATAACTTTTACCCCTCTTTTATGGGCTTGATGATAAGGCCGAGCACCTTTAAAGCTAGGTAAGAAAGAGTGATGAATATTAATGGCATGACCGCGCAATTTTTCACACATGTCGTCTGACAGAATTTGCATATAGCGGGCGAGCACGAGTAAATCCGCATGTGTATCTTCAATAATTTTTAACATGGCGGCTTCTTGCTGCGGTTTTTGTCCTTTTTCAAGTGGCAAATAATGAAAAGGAATGCCATGCCAATCTACCAGTGGTTGGCAATCTTGATGGTTTGAAACCACAGCGACTATGTTGGTAGGTAACACACCTGCTTTCCATTTAGTGAGTAATGAAACTAAACAATGATCATCTTTAGAAACCGCGATAACAATATTAGGAACATTGGCTTTGTCGAGTAAGCGGTATTGCATGTTTAATGGCGACGCTAATTCTTCAATGCCTTGAGTAAAATCTTCAATAGAAACCGTCATATTTCGATCATCAAAGGCGAT
>DAINNQ010000282.1:0-4063 GCA_036735825.1 Alteromonadaceae bacterium
ATGCAACATAGCCATGAATTGTTGCCTTTTGAATTTGGCGTTGCCTGTTGGTTATTGATTACTTTTTTAGCGATTAAACCGATGAGAAAGTTGTTAATACCAAGTAAAAATTTGTAAGATAGGTAAAAAATAAAAATATAGTACTAATTACTCAGTCGAGTTGATAAATTTTCTGTGGAGTTTTTTTTGGATCTTTCAAGCATTGGGGCATTAAGTGCCTTTATTTGTTATGTGATTGCTACTTTAGCGGTCATTATACGACTCTTTCATCCGAAAGGTCCTAACCTTGTTATTGTCTTACTATTCGGTTGTTTAGGGATTGTTTTTCACTCCATCACCACCAGCCATTTTCTATTTAGTAATCACAATATTGATTTTGCCTTACCTAATGTTATCTCTCTGGTAAGTCTTATCATCACCATAACAATTACCACTATTGCATTACGTTTTAAAATTAATTTATTGCTGCCAGTAACTTATAGTTTTGCTGGGGTTTGGTTGTTAATTTCATTATTTATCCCACATGATCACCAAACGCCACTTGTTACTTCACAGCTTCCTGTATTTATCCATGTAACACTGGCATTGCTTGCCTATTGTGTGTTGATCATAGCCACTCTATATGCATTTCAAGTAGCCTACATAAATATGAAATTAAAGAATAAAAATTTAACGGCAGTGAGCCATCTTCCACCATTAATGCAGGTTGAAGGACAATTATTTACAATATTAGCTATTGGTACTTTATGCTTGTTTTTAAGCCAAATGGTTGGTGTTGTCTTTATGGAGCAGTTTATTTCAAAAAGTAATGCTCATAAAACAGTATTATCATTGCTTGCACTTGTTATATATACCACCATTTTATGGGGGCACTACAAACAAGGTTGGCGCGGACACCGAGTATTAATGTTAACTATTAGCGCCTCAGCTTTATTAACGCTTGCCTATTTTGGCAGCCGATTTGTGAAAGAATTTCTCTTATACTAGTTTTTAGGGTATAAATAGCAGCGACTTATCAATGCAATGATAAGTTATTTTGATTAGTAACATAGGATCTCCTTTTTGGATAACATATCAACCAATATGTTGTTTACCATTCTTGGTATACTCGTATTAATATCAGCCTATTTTTCAGGCTCTGAAACAGGCATGATGTCGCTCAACCGTTACCGGTTACGTCACTTAGAAAAGCAGAATCACAAAGGTGCAAAACGTGTTAGCAAGTTGCTACAGCGTCCTGATCGCCTAATTGGTTTAATTTTGATTGGCAATAACTTAGTTAATATTGCCGCTTCAGCAATTGCCACGATTATCGGTTTACGTTTACTTGGTGATGTCGGTGTTTTAGCTGCCACCATCATTTTGACATTAGTGATTTTAATTTTTGCTGAAGTGACCCCAAAAACATTGGCGGCGCTTTACCCTGAAAAAATAGCTTTTCCAAGTTCAATATTGCTCTCAGTACTATTAAAAATATTGTTTCCTCTAGTTATCGTGGTGAATTGGATCACCAATGGCATTCTTGCCTTACTTGGGATCAGCCATGAACAACGAGAGCAACACAGTTTAAGTTCTGAAGAATTACGCACAGTTGTGAACGAATCGTGTGCTTTACTCGCTGAAAAAGATCAAGACATGCTAGTTAGTATCTTAGATCTTGAGAAGGTCACCGTGGAAGATATTATGATCCCGCGTAGTGAACTAGTAGGTATAGACATCAATGATGACTGGAAAAAAATTCAAAGGCAATTAACCCAGTCAACTCATACACGTGTGTTACTTTACCGAGATAGCATTGATGACGTGGTTGGCTATTTCCATATGCGTGATGCAGTCAAGTTACTTTCTAAAGATCAATTCAATAAAGCAACCATTATCAGAGCTGTACGCGAGTTGTATTTTATACCTGAAGGTACGACGTTAAATGTGCAATTACTGAAGTTTCAGGATGCCAAAGAGCGTTTAGGATTAGTTGTTGACGAATATGGTGATATTCAAGGTTTAGTCACTTTAGAAGACATTCTTGAAGAGATTGTCGGTGATTTCACCACCACCAAGGCGCCTGCAACATCAGATGAAGTAACCATTCAGCCCGATGGTAGCTATTTAGTTGATGGTAGTGCCACGGTGCGTGATATCAATAAAGAGATGAATTGGAAGTTTCCAACAGATGGCCCGAAAACTTTAAACGGCTTAATTCTTGAATATTTAGAGGACATTCCTCAAGCAAATATCAGTGTTCGTCTCGCAGGTTACCCGTTAGAGATCATTACGGTGACTGATAATAAAATTAAAACCGTACGAGTTTTGCCAGAATATTATCAGCACGATAATCACGACGAAAATTAATACGATTGACTAAAAAAAGTACATCAATATTCATAATATGCGACTTAACACTCATCCATAGTTAAGTCGCAATATCTTTCCTAAAAATACACTAACTTTTTCCCTCAGACATTTTAGAATGAACATTACTATCATTACTATTTGATAACTAAATCAAGGTTAGCTAATGATTACTAAAATTCGAGCAATGTGGATAATTGATCTTGTATACAAAAATACTCACAAAGTTATTCACAGGTTAGTCTGGCATCATTATGTTTCCACAATTTCTGTGGATAACAATAGCAAGACCACAGAAACAACGACTTTGAATTTTGCAAACAATTTTTAGCGAATTTATGAAGTATTTTTAACATTTTTTTGAACTTCAATCGGGACGTGACCTTGCTGTAAATTTCAATAAAATTAGCCGTTTTGGCAAGAAAAATGCAACTTTGACATTTCTAATAAATGCTTTTTTGTTAATAACGAGATAATAAAAATTTCGTAGATAAAATGGCGAGATGTATCTCAAATAATATCAGTTTGTAGATATATCTCGTCAGGCATAATAAGCATTAAAATATCAATTTAACGGCTAATTTCTTTAAGTTTATGATAGTGCGGTTAAAAGTTATCCAAAGCTAGCAACTGGCAGATCAAAAACAAATTAACCAAAAAATAGGCGCCATAGCCAACTTTCATTTAAATCAGCTTCGCAACGTTTTAGTTGAGCACTGTACTGCTTAGAACGATTATCAACTTTACGGGCAACTTTTACCAACCAGCCTTTCTTTTTGTAGGTTTTACGTTTAAAACCACCCCAACCTTCGTGGTAATTCAAATACTGATTATAAGCATCCCATTTTGATACTTTATTGATTTTATGCGTTTTAAAGATAAACCAAGACATAAAGTCTATAGCATCGTCAAAGTCGTCTCTGTCAGCACCAGAATTGCCAGTTTCGCGAATATAATCTTCCCAAGTCATGGTTTTGGCTTGTGAATATCCATATGCTGTACTTGCTCTACCCAACGGTATAAAACCCAGAAAATAATCCATAGGGGGCGCAGCGTCTTCTTTAAATGAGCTTTCTTGATACATCATACTCATGGGAATATGAATAGGCACTCCCCATCGATCTCGTGCATCTTTAGCTGCAAAATACCAATCTCTATGTTCCGTAAAAATATCACATAAGTTATCAGGGTTTTTAGGTGGTGGTGTTGCGCAACCTATTAAAAAGAAGCAACTAACAAAGAAGATAATAAAGCTCTTGAGTTTTAACATATGAGGAAAATGCTTATTGGCCATAATAATTAATGATGCCAGAAAGTTTAACATTTGGGCACCGCAATTCACGAAAATTAATAAATAAGCATTATTTTGATTTTAATTTATATCTATTTGAACTTTTTCTACTAACCAACATCTTACCTTACAAGATGTTTTTAAAGTGTGTTTCCCCTGGATGTTTTTAGCACGTTTATTTTAAATGAACGTGCTTTTTTTTGTGATTTTTTTCAGTTCTAATTGCGTTTTAATAATTAAATAAAAAAATTGAACTAAAAAGCTTTTATACACTCTTACTTAACGAGAGGTTTTTATTTCCCTTAGTGTTTCATGTTTTTAGACGCGTTTTCTTTAAGTTAACGCGTTTTTTTTGTGTAAATTATTTGAACTTTACCGTATGTAAATGCTCATACGTATTAACAGATATGCTTTCCCTGAGTG
>DAINNQ010000283.1:0-4042 GCA_036735825.1 Alteromonadaceae bacterium
ATAATTGCTGGCAAGAAGGATTATCATGTTCTGATTGGCAACTGGTTGTAGATGATAATTGAATGTTTGCGGTTAACGCCTCTAAATCAAAGTATATTTGTTTAGTGTCATTTAGCTCAACCTCTACGGAAAATAAATTAGGATAGCGGCAAGCATTTTGTGGCGACCTCATCACACTAGGTGATTGGCAACCCACAGAGCCTAAATGAAACAACCAATCATCATGTTGATTTTCTAATTCGATGCGTGCGAATTTATGACCCGTTTGCCATACCCAAAACATTGAGGAAACATTCAACGGGCTAGATTGCGTTAGAGGGTTCAGGTGATTGAGTTCAAAAGGCACGCCAAGTGAAAAGCGAGCTTTTTTATATGCATTTAAATCGATGGGAGAATTGAATTTAATCTGCCAATTACCTGCCTGCTGGCTTCGACAATTCACACCTAATAACGCCACGTCATGCACTTGTTCGGCTGATGTTAATAATGCTATTTTTTGCCACTCTCCTTGCTGGTTTTGTAATTCAAGCTGGCTGATAAAAAATTGTATTTGGCCAATTTGCCAAGTGTTTTCATCTGCTGAAAAACTTTGCTCACATTGGAGTTTTTGATTATTAAATATCGGCGTAACGTGTAGGCTACTTTCTTGTTTTTGTTCGCTACACCCCATTAAAAACAATAGGAAACAAGCCCGAAAAGCTCCTTTATTTAACATCAATTGATCCTTTAACTTAGGTGAGTGCAAAAATTATTTTACAATAATTTAACAATTATGACAGTGAGAATATTCTAAATTGGCAAATATACTGCTAACTTATAGGTCATATACATTTTACGGTTAGATGATTATTAAAAGCGATAGTAATCAGCTAAAAAGGAATTTACATGAAGAATTTAATTACGCCACTCTCTTTGGTCTTTTTATTATCCAGCAGCTGGAATGCCTTCGGACATTCTGAAGAAAACAAATCGCGTTATGTAGCACCTAATGGTATCGATTATGGGCAATGTAATAACGTCGTAAGGCCTTGTAAAACCATTGCTTATGCCGTTGAAAAAGCGAATAAAGGCGATAGCGTTTTACTCGCTTCAGGTAGCTATGTTATTCAATCGAGCGAAGAGTTGTTTTATCTAAAAAGTTCGATTGTCAAAATTTTAGGTGGCTATAACCGTTTTGATCATTTTCAAACACAGAGCCCGAAAAACAATATCACCACCCTATTTGGTGTACCTCTCGCTATGGCTGATGAATTAGCCGCTCGGGGCATAAACGCAATCGCTGACGGTAAAAGTACAAGTATTGAGAAAGAGTATAAAAATAAACTCGATAGCTACCAAAGCTTGGCAAATCAACATTCAGAAACCGCATGTGTTAATAACAAAGCAGGAGAATACAGCTGTAACAATCTTGATTTGTTAGCTCATATGCCATTATCAGAATTTTCTATCAACCCGAGCGAGGCTAATGATATTTGGGGCCACGTTGATTTAAATAGCGGCAAAGAGTACGCCATTATTGGCTTAAGTAATGGTGTTTCTGTTGTCGATGTATCTGAGCCAACAGCACCTGCAGAGGTAGGAAGCATCTCTGGTAAATCAACGATTTGGCGAGATATTAAGGTCTATCAATATTTTGATAGCACCATTAATTTATGGCGAGCTTATGCCTATGTTACCATTGATGGCGCTACAGATTATGTCACTATTGTTGATCTCAATAACTTACCTAATAGCATCAGCTTAGTTGAGAAAAACAAATCAGCACCACAAGCCCATAATGTTTATATCACCAATGTCGATTATTCATTAAATATCGCCTTACCAGGCTATACACCAACGTTGCAGTTGATCGGTACACCAAGAAACAACTTATTTGGCGGTGCGTTTCATAGCTATAAATTAGATAATCCAGAAACCATTACATTATTAGCAACCAGTGCATCTGGAGCGGGTTACACCCATGATGGCGCATCAATGAACGTGAATGACAATGTCAGTTGTAGCAATAATACAAATTGTACAGTGTTTCTTGATTTTAACGAAAATGAAATGAAGCTTTGGGATATCACCAGCAGTAATTATCAAGAATTAAGTGCGATTACTTACGACAATGTCCAGTACACACACTCAGGTTGGGCAACTGAAGATCAACAATATGTTTTCTTGCACGATGAATTAGATGAAAAAAATGTTGCTTTAAATACCACAGTTCGAGTGTTTTCAGTCAGTGACCTATCTAACCCTCAATTGGTAGGACAATGGGAAGGCTCAACAAAAGCGATTGATCATAATGGTTTTGTTCGTGGCAACCGCTATTACATGTCAAATTACGCTAAAGGGTTAACGGTGTTAGATATCAGCGACCCAACGACCCCTGTTGAGATTGGGAATTTTGATACTTACCCAACGTCAAATAATAATATTTTCAATGGTGCTTGGGGTACTTACCCGTTTTTACCTTCTGGCAATATCCTAGTAAGTGACATTGACAGTGGTTTATACGTGATTAAAGACAACACCTTAACGTCATCACAAGGAACATTATCTTTTACTGAAAATGAAGTGTTGGCGGCTGATGGTGAAAGCCTACAAGTTAATATTCAACGTGTCGGCGCTGTAAATGATGCAACAACGGTGACTGTTGGTTATGAAATTATCCCTGGTAGTGCAACGCCTAATGATGATTACACGGCTATATCGGGCAGATTAACATGGGAAAACAACGACAATAGTATGAAGACCATTGCAATTCCTGTTGCTGAAAACGTTAATGCCGATGAGTTTAAAGAAAGCTTTTATGTGCGTTTATTTGACCCTAAAAATGGCGCTACGCTTTCTGCTCCAAGTTATTTAACCGTCAATATTGACGGAAAAACTGACAATGGTTCTTTAAGTTTTGTTGAAAACGCTGTGCTAGTTGCTGAAAATGCTCAGACCTTATCAATTGCAGTTGCTCGTGATGGCAACACACAAGGTGAAACGTCAGTACAATATCAACTGCAAAATGGTAGTGGAGAAATAGGCTTAGACATTGAAGAAAGCAACGGCGTTTTAACTTGGTTAGAGGGCGACAGTGACAATAAAACTATCACATTAACATTAATAAACGATTCACTCGAAGAAGAAAGTGAAGATGTATTGTTAACACTAACCAGTGTGAATGGTAGTCGATTAGGTAATAAAAGTGAGTTAACCATTACCATCACTGATGACGACCAAAACGTAGCCCCACAAGTGACGGTAAGCGAAAACTTTCAAGCCAATACTGGGCAAACAGTCACATTAACGGCAACAGCAAGCGACGTTGATAACGATGACATGACCTATGCTTGGACACAAACCAGTGGTGAAACAGTGACATTAACTAACGCTGATACATTATCCGCGAGCTTTACTGCGCCAACAACTGCCAGCTCGCTCACTTTTGAGTTTACGGCAACGGATTATAGAAATGCTTCGTCTAGCGCCAGTGTCACCGTTTCAGTCATTGCTCCACCAGTAGTGGTACCACCAACCAAAGCAACAAGTAGCAGTAGTGGCGGAGGTAGTGTTTATTGGTTGATTGGTTTGGCTGTGGCGTCTGTTTTTACCAGACAGCGCAAATTGCTAAAACACAGTAAATAATCGTCAAATTCAACTGACAAGGCTTAATCAAACTTAGGCAATTAACAGCTCTATTGAGTTAATTGCCTAACAATTAAGCTATTAACATTAATTACGCATTTTTTTAATTCGACAATGGTGACAACAAAATAAAAAATGCTTATACTGCACGCCGTTTTGTAGTTCAGCACTGTAAATCGATAAAATATAATTATCACTCAGTAGTTTACTTGTTCTAATTCAACCTAAGAACAAAGGTGAAAATGATAACTGCCCCAAGTAAGTGTAAATGGGCCTTTAGCTCAGTTGGTTAGAGCATCCGACTCATAATCGGCAGGTCCCCAGTTCAAGTCTGGGTCGGGCCACCATTTTTTCTTCAAATTTTACCCTTCTTCTTCAGTAACACTCTGTCCTAAAAATCAAAATAGTCACCTAAACT
>DAINNQ010000284.1:0-4022 GCA_036735825.1 Alteromonadaceae bacterium
CCTGTAATGAATAAAGCATAGCTAAATCAGTATAAATATTTAACTTACAGGCACTCTTCAGGTTCACGGGCTACACATACTTTATTTCGGCCAGACGCTTTTGCTTCATATAATGCAATATCCGCATTAGATATCAAATCTTCATAACGCTTATCGTTTCTATTGATTGTTGCAACCCCAACACTCGCTGAAATTCGAATGTTTTCACCTTGAAAATTAATAACAAAATCAGCTAATTTTCGGCGAATACGCTCTGCAACATCAATGGCCCCCTCAAGGTTTGTCTCTGGCAAAATCGCAGCAAATTCTTCGCCGCCATAACGACCAAATAGGTCACACAAACGTAAAAGTGACTGCACAAGATGCGCGGTTTCAATTAAGACTTTATCACCACATTGATGGCCATAGGTGTCATTTAACAATTTAAAATGATCTAAATCGAACATAATTAATGCAAGTCCGTGATCATAACGACGTGCTCGGGAGAATTCTTTATCAAGACACTCTTCCCAATGTTTACGGTTAAATATTTGCGTTAAACCATCAATGCGGTTTGCTTTAGCCAACTCTTCTAATGCATGATTTAATTTAGATTGGTAATGACTAACATCCGTTACATCTTCTATTAAGATGCAAATATGGCTAATTTCACCATTTGAATCTATCGGTAAAAATGTGCAGTTTTGCGCCATAAAGTGGCTGTCAGTTGTGATTGGCCTAGTATGTGATAACTCAAATAAATGATGTCGTTGCTCCCAAGAGCAAAAGTTTGGCGTTTTTAATTGAATAACACTGGCTAATTTACGTTCAAACCACTTAACAGGTAATTCAGGAAAAACCTCAAATATGCTTTTTCCGATCACCGTTTCTGGCTTTTTATGGGCATGAACTTGTAAAAAACGGTTCCACTCCACCACATTTAAATTGAGATCTAAAATTAATACCCCAGTATTTAACTGTTCTGATATCGTTTTACAAAACGTATCTACCGACATTAGAACTCTTCCAAAATACGGTCAATAACAGTAGTGATATTGACAATCGCAGATTCTGGGATCAATAGGATCATATCGCAATTAAACGAATAATCAGTTACTTGGTAGGTAATTTTCACTTTCAGAGCAACATCCCAATTAAAGGACTGTTGTTCAATATGTTCGGAAATTGATGATTTGTTAGACGACAATAACCTCGGTGCACTATACGACATTTGGTTATCAATTTGACTTGCAAAAACATTTAGAAAAGTCGTGGTTAATATCGAGCTTAAATCAATGATTTGTTCTTCAACTGACAATTCATCAGGTTCATAACCTAATAAATCGGCTAATCGATCAGAATCTTTGGGTTGATACATTAATAATGCTTCACCACGGATCCCTTCATAACCAAAAAAGCCTTGGCTGACAACAGCAACTGCTTGCTCTTCACCATTTAAGGTATCAACCAAATATTGCGAGTTGACTTGTTCAATACTAGGTACTTTTAAATAAACAAACGTATCGAGATAACGGGCCAGCTGATCACTTGCCTGCCCCATCGCAACGTTGATAATTTCTTGTAAGCAGTCTTGTTGATCTTCTGTCAAATTAAAGTGGTTCATATTAAGCCATGCTGTGCTAAATGATTATTCAAAACGTCTATTTGAACTGGTTTTCTAAGAAAAGCTTTTGCACCTAATTCCAATACTTTGTTTTGCATTTCAGGCTGAATATCTGCTGAAATAACAAATACATTGATTGAAATACCTGCATCTTTAATACCTTGCAATACCCCTAAGCCATCAACAACTGGCATAGTTAAATCAAGAAACAGTACATCAAAATGTTGGCTATTTAATAATTCAAGTGCTTCAG
Organism: Alteromonadaceae bacterium; assembly: GCA_036735825.1. GTDB lineage: Bacteria > Pseudomonadota > Gammaproteobacteria > Enterobacterales > Alteromonadaceae > DAINNQ01. Next base: position 1,857 of record DAINNQ010000284.1, read on the forward strand.
CACCGTTAGTGGCTAACTGTACATTGGTAGACAATGATTCGGGTAGGCTTCTTAAGACCTGTTTGCGAGCAAGATTGGAGTCATCACAAATTAGAACTGACGAGCTCATGAAAAGAGTATTCCTATATTTTTATTATTTTATGATGCTAATTTACCTTAAAAACCACAAAGTGTTAATGGCTAATTATTTAAAAAGTGTTTTTTTTTTGAACGAGCAAAGATGGGTCAGTAAATATATCTACTAACCTATTGATTATGTTCCGATTGAATTAATAAATAAAACAACAATAAACAGACATCTTTCTTGTTTATTGCTGCGCAACGAAGCGGGAGCTTCATGTGTTTTTACTGATTTTGAAGGATTAAAAGCCTAAAACGAATTTAAAAACTACGACCGACATCACGGCAGATATCGCATAAATACAAGCCATTTTCCAACTATAATGGTTTATTTTCATAACAATTCCTCAAATTTTCACAGTCAATTTTATGACCACTAACTTTGTTTTTATTATTTACTTATTAAACAAGCGATTATCATGCCAAAGTAGAAAATGGAAGTTTTTATACAAGAAAGCGAAAATATAAAAATTAGCGAGAGAGTTTGGAGTCATATCAAAAAAAGAACAGCGAGAACTGACTTTGTGCTTCCTAAGTCAGCGTTTTCTGGTGCAGTTTGAATGCAAAAATTTAAGCTTTCGGCCAACTTAAATAGTGCTGATGAGATTTAAGCCATTGTTTTGCTTCATGGTATTGCGGGTAAAACTTTGCCACTAACTGCCAAAATTTTGCCCCGTGGTTTAAATAACGCAAATGACATAGTTCATGAACAATCACATAATCAATAACAAAGTCAGGTACTTGCATTATCAAATAATTAAAGCTTAGCTCTCCTCGGTTATTACAACTACCCCAGCGAGCCTTGTATTGCCTTACTTTAATTGATTGCGGTGATAATTGAGTGATATTGCAGTAATGTGCGAGTTTTGCATCTAACATGATTGACGCTTGCTCTTTTAGCCAGCTTTCGATAACCCGCTGAATTTTTTTGTTTTGTTGTAACAATGACAATTGCTGATAGTTATTTTTAAGGTGAACAACAATCGTTTGTTCAAGATCTTCTACGCCACTATGCTGAGAAAAACGAACAATAATGTTTTTCAGTACACCTTTAAGCCATAACTGACCATTATTTTCTAAAAGGTTTTCTTGCACTTTTCTTAAATCAAGTGAATCTTGATAGGCGAGTAATTTAGCCTCTATCCACGACTGTTTATGAAGTAACAGTCGTTCAATATATTGCTGAGAAGTGCCTTGTGGTGCTCTAACTGTCACTTCACCAGACTTAATCTGCAAGGCAATGCTCTTACGACGAGAGCTTAAGATCAATTGATATTCAATCACAGAACATTTTTACATTAATGAGAAATACATAATATGGCTTCAAATTTGACACTAAAATAGTGAATTTAAATATAAATTTAAACGCTCATATTCCAAGCCTTTACTTTTAAATCTCATATTCCAAAACTCAGCTTTTAAACCTCAGTTTCTAAGCAAAGAGTCGAATAGTTTCATCACTTTAAGCAACTAGATAATAGAATATAAATAAAGTACGATTCCGTTCTGTCATTCTTATTAAATCACTAATATTGAATGACTCACTTCTTAGATGACTCACTTTTTTATAACTAAATAAACGAGCAGGTTGCTACGCTGCGTCTTCTGTTTTGGTCACGGCTTTTTTCGAAGTAGCCGTTTTAACTGTAGCGCTTTTTTCTTCTGCAGCTTTTTCAACAGGCTTATTCGCAGATGTCACTTTTGCTGAAGCGGCAGCCTTTTTAGCAGGCGCTGCTTTCTTAGCTTGCAACGCAATTAAAACATCATCTCGGTGTTGTGCTAAATAGATACTTAGCTCTTCGCGGGCAGATTCTGTAAGCTCAATAGGAGCAGATTCAAACATTTCAGCAAGATTATCAGCCATGTCCAACATTTTGTCGTATTCATCTGCGGCTTTCTTATCCATAAATGTTTCTACCTCCACACCTTGTCTAATGACAACAAATCGACTTTCAACGGCCATTGTTTTCCCTTATTTCTACAAAATGTCACTCTTAATACCTTATCATAAACCAAGTTCATGACACTTCAAGAGCTGTATCTAAA
>DAINNQ010000285.1:0-4021 GCA_036735825.1 Alteromonadaceae bacterium
TTACAGGATTTAAAGGTCTCGACAACTCTAGAGTTATATAAAGGAAGTCCTCCTACTGTTGTGTATATCCTTTCTACTATTCAAAAAATAATATCATTTAGTTTTGCCTTTTTAATAGGTTTATCATTACGAAATAGGTTTAGATTATAGTGAAACGCTGTACCCCCAGTGCATCCCCATGAAAACAAATAAACTTTAAGTACTTATAAAACAAAGGCTTAGCACTTATTTGAGTATTTCATTTGTAAGGCTTTTTTATTGTCTGAATGAAAAGTTCTACAATATTATTTATGATTCTTGAACGTAGAATAAATTTCTAAGAGGGTAAAAGAGTGGGTAAGTCAAACGTATCAATTAAGCTTTTATTCACTCGTTTTAAAACCGATTCTAAATCCGCCCCAGTGACTGCCATTAACATAAATAGGCGCTGAAACGTCATGCATAATTTCGCCAGTATCTCGCTTATAGGTTTGGACTAAAAATTTTGACGTGTGTTTACCGCATCTGATGCCTGTTTCATCTGCAAAAATGCGCTTAGTTCTATTGTCGATCATGTCCTGCTCGATATTACCCGTTAAAGGTTTTGAAAAGCATTTGTTATGTGTAGGAAAGTAACCATTGATATCAACTGAACCTGCATAAATAATGATTGGATATTGTTCAAGCAAAGGTTCTTGAATCGCAGGCAATACTTGATCGGTAAATTTATCAAAAGCGGTTTGATATTTTATTGGGTTAGTTCCGCTGATTTCCTGATAGGTAAAATCAAACAATTGTTCTTGGCTAAGGGTGCCTTTATTAATATGTTGTTCAAATAATTGCCCGACTTGTTGTGCTGCTTTCATGGCAACATTAGCTATTACATCAATTTCTGATCCTGTTGCAAAAGACGATAATTCAATAAAAATGGACTCGGTAGTTGTCGATAATTGTCCAGATTTTTTCGAAATTCTTTGGGTTTCTTCACTTTTACTGACAAGAAAATCATGAAAATTAATTATAGCTTGGGATATTTCAGCCGTCGTTTCATCATGATCTTTTAAAGCATGACTGATATGCTCGCTCGCCTCAGAAGTATCAGACACTAGTTGATATATTTGCTCTAAAGAGCCGGAAAGCTGATTCATGCTGTTAACAATATTTACGGTTTGTGACACCACTCGTTGCATCACTTCGGTTGTTACCGCGGTTTCGTTTGTTACTTCAGTGAGCATGGAGCCAATTTGCTCTGTTGCCTCAGCCGTTTTTGATGCTAGCGCTCTCACCTCATCAGCAACGACAGCAAAACCACGACCTTGCTCGCCCGCTCGCGCCGCTTCAATGGCGGCATTGAGTGCTAATAGATTGGTTTGTGCTGATATTCCGTCAATGACATTAGTGATATTTTGAATTTCATTGGCTTTATTCGACATTGATTGAATTTTTTCAGATGCTTCCACAACATTCTTGTTCAATCCTGCTAACGTTTCGATGTTAACTCTTAATCGTTCTACACCATCGTTAGTGGCAACTAATGCATGGTTAGCTTGCTCTGAAGCGTGTGAAGCATTTTCATTTATTTGATTCGTGTTAGATGCCAATTGGTTTGCCGCAGCAGACAAACGGTCAACATCCTCGCCTGATTGTTCGATCGCTTTTGCTAACTGTCCCAAAAAATAACTAATTTCTGCTGAATTAATTGCCAGCTTACTTGCTTGAATATCAATAGCTTTACCTATCTTCGTAATAGCCATTTTATCGCTATCTGCTGACGCCAAATTTTGCTTGTCCTCATTCACTTCTCTTGAGTCATTAACGAGCAGCAAACAGCCAATAATGCTCGTTAAGAAAATGCTTAATGAGATGATTAACTCATTAGTTGTAAACAGTGAACTCAGATAAAAGCTTAAACAAATAAATACACTTAGGAGAATAATTTTTATAGTTTTTGGCAGATGGTTTCGCATAGTTTACTACCTATCGAATGAGTAGATGGTTAGCATACGATTGTTCAATAAAGATGCAATTAAACTTTAGTCTTAGCTCATATAGGGTAAATGATAGAAAAATTAAATTATTAAGTGTTTAAAATACATTGGTTATAATGATTGCGCAGTGTATTTTAGCCGACAGTAAAGTATCAAAACTTCTAAGGTAATTATCAATGAACGACAACAATACCATTACGGATGATCCAGAGCATACGTTAACGCTTCGTAATTTAAAAATTGAAGATTATGATGACTTAACTCACATTATGGATATTGTTTACCCTGAAATGGGCGGTGCTGGGCCTCTGAAAAAGTTTAAAGCGCAGTTATCTATGTTTCCAGAAGGGCAAATTTGTATTGAGGATCACGGTAAAGTTGTTGCAGCGGCATTTTCTTTAATCGTTGATTACGACAAATTTGGTGATCGCCATACCTATGAAGAAATCACTGGCGATGCCTACTTAACCACTCATGATCCTATGGGAGACGTGTTATATGGCGCAGAAGTGGTTGTTCATCCTGATTACCAAGGTATGCGTTTAGGCAGACGATTATACGAAGCACGTAAAGAGCTTTGTCAAAGCTTGAATTTGAAATCAATCGTTGCTGGTGGTCGTATCCCTAATTATCAATATCATGCAAAAGATTTATCACCGCAAAAATATATCGAACGCGTTAAAAAGAAAGAAATTTATGATCCCATCTTAACTTTTCAGCTTTCTAATGAATTTGAAGTAAAGCGTGTGCTTACCAATTATCTTCCTGAAGATACTGAGTCTAAAGGCTATGCAACGCTATTAGAGTGGACAAACTTATATTACGATAAACAAAAAACACCATTGTTTGGTGCAGTAAAAACGTCAGCACGAATTGGCTGTGTTCAATGGCAAATGCGTACCACGAAATCTGTTGATGAGCTTATTCAGCAGGTAGAATTTTTTATTGATGCATTATCTGATTATCAATGTGATCTCGCGCTGTTACCTGAGTTTTTTAATGCTCCGTTAATGGGGATTGAAAATCATCAAAACTCTATTGATTCCATCAAAGCATTGGCTGAGTTTTCTGAAGAGTTGATTGAGGCTATTTCTCGTTTAGCGGTCAGTTACAACATCAATATTATTGCCGGTTCTATTCCCGTCATGGAAAATAATGAGCTGTATAATGTGTCGTATTTTTGTCGCCGCGATGGCACGCTTGAATCGCAATACAAAATTCATCCTACACCCTACGAAAAACGCGCATGGATCATGCAAGGTGGAAATAACCTCAATGTTTTTGATACGGATTTTGGTAAAATCGGCATTTTGATTTGTTACGACATTGAATTTCCAGAGTTAGCTAGAATTCAATCAGAAGAAGGCATGCAATTGCTCTTTGTGCCGTTTTGGACGGACACGAAAAACGCCTACCTTCGCGTGCGCTGTTGTGCACATGCCCGTGCTATTGAAAATGAGTGTTACGTTGTTATTGCCGGTAGTGTTGGTAACTTACCGAAAGTGGATGGCGCTGATATTCAATATGCGCAATCTGCGGTATTTTCACCATCAGACTTTTCATTTCCTCATGACGCTATCATGGCAGAAACCACGCCCAATACTGAGATGACGTTAATTGTGGATCTTGATTTAGAGAAGCTCAGTAAATTACGTAACGAAGGTTCTGTCAGAAACTATCTTGATAGGCGTCGAGATCTCTATCGCACTCAATGGATTGGCGATAACAAAGTTTAGCCGCTAACATTTTTAAACCGCTATAAAAAAACGCTGTTAAATGAAATTATCCAAATTTTGGTTAATTTTGAGTAATACCAATGGCAATAAATGATTGCTCATTCAGCGAGAGTTAAAAGGCTTAGAGGCACAGGTTTTATGCTCCAGGCAAAACCTAAGTACCTACGTCCTTGTAGGCAAGGCATTGATTGCCGAGAATGGTTATTCTCGGTAACTGCTCCTGCGTTACCCTAATTGCCCACATCCATGTGGGAACCTTGTCCAAATCAAAACGTAAGCATATAAGCCTTTTAAACTCGCCTTTAGGAGCTCGTCAGG
>DAINNQ010000286.1:0-4007 GCA_036735825.1 Alteromonadaceae bacterium
TGTAGCATTAATTAACATGCGTTTCATAGTTTGTTTGACTCGTTTTTAAGTCACAACACACTATTTGCTTAGTACACAAAGCAATCTGTCGCTATGGTAACAGCAATTTGTCAGCCTCACGGTTGTCAATCTTAATACGCCATATTACGTAATAAGCTGTTAAAAAATTCTGATTGTCTATCTTATAGTAAGGCACTTTACCTAACTATTAATGTATTCTTTATGTGCTCAGCGAATGTGCTGTGCTTGTTTAATAAACCTTACCTAGTGATATTCCTTTTTTGTTTTCTACAAAAAAGAGGTTTTTATCATTTGAAAATATAATTAGGCTTATTAAGTATTATTTAAATAGTGCTTTATTCGCGCTGGATAAACTGTTTATGCGTTGATTTTGATAAGATACTCACATCAATCTCGCAATAGGCCTTTCAGTTAACATGTCATTTTTGTCGTAATGCACATTAATGTGGCCGCAATTAACCTCTTACGTTTCGCTTAAAGCCTCCAATTCTTTGTTGCCTGCTTGATTATAGTGCAACTTGGCTATTATCCCATTTTTTTTGTGAAAAAGGCAATTAAATCGTAAGCTTATTTAGCCGAATTTTACAAAAAAGTATGTTAGACTCGCGTTTACAATAGAAAGCGCAAACATTCCATGACTGAAAGTAACAAACCCCAAGTTAGATTTATCACTGTTGACAGTGAAGATGCTGGCCAACGCATTGATAATTTCCTCTTAAAAACGCTCAAAGGTGTGCCTAAAAGCATGATCTATCGTTTACTACGTAAAGGGGAAATTCGTGTTAATAAAAAAAGAACTAAGCCTGAATATAAGCTAATCGATAAAGATATTCTTCGAATTGCTCCTATACGGGTGTCAGAAAAAGACACAACAGTTTCAACACAATTGAATGTCGTTGCCAATTTAGAGAAGCAAATTTTATTTGAAGATGACCGACTCATTGTCATCAATAAACCATCAGGTATGGCTGTTCATGGTGGTAGTGGCGTCAATTTTGGTTTAATTGAAGCGCTTCGTGCATTGCGCCCTGATGCACGAATGTTAGAACTCGTGCATCGCTTAGATAGAGATACGTCAGGTTGTTTAGTTGTTGCTAAAAAACGTTCGGCATTAAGGCATTTACACGAGCAGTTACGCGACAAAAAAGTACAAAAATTTTATCACGCGTTAGTCAAAGGGCATTGGTCAAACAAACTTACGCGAGTATCTGAGTCGTTAAAGAAAAACGACCTTAAATCAGGGGAACGCGTTGTTATTGTTGATAATATCAATGGTAAAGAGTCAGAAACACGATTTAAAGTTTTGCAACATTATCAAGGGGCGACCTTAGTTAGAGCATTTCCTGTTACGGGCCGTACTCATCAAATTCGTGTCCATTGTCAGTGCAAAGGCCACCCGATTGCTCAAGATGCAAAATATGGTCATCCTGAATTTGACTCTGAAATGAAAAACCTTGGTTTAAATCGATTGTTTTTACATGCGGCTAGTATTGAATTTACTCATCCATTATCGAATGAAAAAATGAAAGTAGAAGCACCACTTGAGCCTTCTTTAGAAAAGCTCTTAAAGAAATTAAAAAGAATACAAAGTTAGTTCAGTTGGAGTTGTTGTTTTTAAATGCACGAATATAAGTTAGTGATTTTTGATTGGGACGGCACGGTGATGGATTCTGTTGGTCGTATAGTTTCATCGATGAGAGCAGCAGCAATTGATGTGAAATTGCCTATCCCAACCATTGAGCAAGTAAAGAATATTATCGGTTTAAGTTTGCCTGAAGCGACGCGAATTTTATTTCCCAATAATAATGAAGAACAAACTGAGTTTTTACGATTAGCTTATAAAAAACAATACACTGAATTAGATGTAACTCCGACTCCTTTATTTGAAAATGCGACTGTTTTGTTTGATAAGTTATTGTCACAAAACAAGTTGCTTGCTGTAGCAACAGGGAAGGGGCGAGATGGATTAGAGCGAGTTTGGCAGGCATCTGACACCAAAAGTTATTTTCACGCCTCACGTTGTGCGAAAGAATGTTTGTCTAAACCTCATCCTGACATGTTAGAGCAAATTTTAGATGAACTTGCAATTTTGCCACATCAAGCGGTGATGATAGGTGACACTGTCTATGATATGGAAATGGCAAAAAATGCCAATATTGATCGAATTGGCGTGACATTTGGTGTACATGATAGAAAAACACTTGAGCAGTTCAAACCCAAAGCGATTGTTGATTCGTTATTTGAATTAGAAAGTTTATTAATTAAGTAACCTAAGCTCTGCTTAACAACTACAAAATTTGAAAACTAAAAAGGCATTCCCAAGAATGCCTTTTTACTTGTCAGTTTATTTCAATACGCTCTAATGTGATTTCAAAATATGAGCAGCGCTTAAATAGCGTTGGTGACATCAACAGAAAGTTTAAGCATTTGCCCTGGTTGTAAATATTTCTTACGGTTTAAGCGATTCCAGCGTTCGATATCTTTTATTGAAACGTTAAATTTATCTGCGATACGCGCAAAAGAATCACCACGTCTCACTTTATAAGTGATATTACGCACAATAGCCTGCTCATTTGGCGTACTGGCTAGGTTGCTGGCTAAGTTACTCGTATCAGAAATTTTATTCTTTTTCCAAATAACTAATTTTTGCCCTAATTTGAGCGTGTCTTTAGGTGCCATGCCGTTCCACTTAGCTAGGCTCTTATAGTTGACATTATATGCTCTACTAATGTCCCAAAAAGTATCACCTGATTTAACCGTATGAATGATTTTTTGATCACCCCGAGGGGCATTTTGCTTTTTAGCTAAGCGCTGATCTTTAGATAATATATAGGCATCGAGTGATTTCGATGCAACTGGAATTAACAGATGCTTTCCTTCACGAATTTGAGTACCGCGAATATTATTCACTTGTTTGATCACGCCAATATCAGTATTAAACTTTTTGGCGATTTTCCCAAGACTATCACCTGATTTGATTTGATAGCGTTGCCAAGCAAGTCGATCGGTTTTATTTAATGTACTTAAGCGCGTTTTAAATTGCTCAACTTTAGTATTTGGGATCACTAAATAATGTGGACCTTTCGGATCTGTTGCCCAACGGTTAAATCCAGGGTTTAAATGCTGCAATTGTTCTAACGTTAAATCAGCTAATTCTGCTGCTTTGGCTAAATCAATTTGTGAACCGATATCAACAGCGGAGATGACACTCTTGTTTTCAATTTCATAAAACTTGATATTAAAATCGTTCGGACGTTTAACCAGTTCAGCTAAGGCTAATAACTTTGGTACATAAGCTCGGGTTTCTTTTGGTAAATCTAATGACCAAAAGTCAGTCGGCATATTTCTTCGAGCATTATTCTTCATTGCTCTTTTTACCCGACCTTCACCTGAGTTATATGCAGCTAGCGCTAATAACCAATCACCATCAAAATAATTATTAAGATATTTTAAGTACTTTATCGCGCCTTTTGTTGAAGCAATAATGTCACGACGGCCGTCATACCACCAATTTTGCTTCATACCAAAGCGTGTTCCAGTGCCCGGCACAAATTGCCACATGCCCGATGCTCTACCATGAGAGTAGGCAAAAGGGTCAAAAGCACTTTCAACTATCGGTAATAAAGCCATTTCCATCGGCATATTTTCCGCTTCTAGTTCTTCAATAATAAAATGTAAATAGGGTTGAGCACGTTTTGCAACGCGATCTAAATAGGATTGATTTTTAGCGTACCAATTACGTTGTGCGACAACGCGTACATTTTGAGGGACAGGAAAGTGTAATTGTTCTCTTATGCGTTGCCAAAGATCATCACTTATTTTTAACTCGTCGCTGAGATCTAAATCAACATCATTAACAGGGTGAATAACTTCGGCAGTTTCATCCGCTAATAAGGCTTGGCTGATATCAAAAGGACTAGCAATATTTTCGTCAGCTGCATTAACAGATGAAGGGTAATTAGTGGCTAATTGCTCGTTTGTCGATA
>DAINNQ010000287.1:0-3997 GCA_036735825.1 Alteromonadaceae bacterium
CACTTTGCACACCTGCATCAAGCAATTCACGAATAGGTTCTAACATTGAATACGGTAAAGCGACATGGAAGTCACCACCGCCACCATCAAGCTCAATATGAAACGAACTGATAACGACCACTTCAGTTGGACTAACAATATTAGCCATTGATGGGTTAACTTCTGAGTCTAAATATTCAAAAGATACGTCCATCACGGGTGACCAGGCTTCTTTGTAATCTTCAAAAATAAGTTTTAACAACATTTGAATAATACGACGTTCAGTTGGCGTAAATTCACGACCTTCGATTTTTGCATGATAGCGGCCATCACCGCCAAAGAAGTTGTCCACTAAAATAAACACTAAGCGGGCTTCCATGGTGATCAGCCCTGTACCTTTTAATGGTCTAAATCGCACCATATTCAAACTGGTTGGTACAAATAAAGTATGGACATATTCACCAAACTTGATCATTTGAATGCCGTTGATAGACACTTCTGCGGTACGTCGCATCATATTAAATAAGCTGATTCGCATATGGCGAGCAAAACGTTCATTAACCATTTCAAGTGTCGGCATGCGACCACGAACAATACGATCTTGTGATGAGAAGTCATAATCGCTCGTCCCTGCGTCTTGAGCAAAGTCCTCAACTATTTCTTCTTCTTCAACTTCATCAACACCATGTAATAGCGCGTCAATTTCGTCTTGTGATAATAAATCGCTCACTCGTTAGTCTCTTTAGTCACTATTGATAAAAATGATTCATAGGGTTTTGGTACTTAACTATTTAATTACATTAACTTATTGCAGTAGCTTATTGCATGACAAAGCCAGTAAATAACACTTGTTCGACAATTTTACTGCCTTCTACATCTGTCATTATTTTATGCACTTCAGCTAATGACTTTTGTTTTAATGAGGTTTTACCCGCACTGGTTGCTAAATCATCAGCATTTGACTGAGAAAAAACAGCTAATAATGTGCTTTCAATCAGCGGAACATGCTTTTTGGCTGCTTCTTCATTATCAGAACCACGAACAAGTAATTGCACTCTAATTTCCACAAATCTGTCTCGGGCTGCGCCTGGCACATTAAATCTAAACGGTCGTGGCATAGGAACGTACAATGCGCTCCCCGCACTCGCACCCGTTTGCTCTACAGCACCTTCTTCACCTGCTTCTGCGGCATCTCCAGAGTCAAGTGCAGCATCTAATTCGGCTTGGGTAACTTCAGGCTCTCCTCCCATGAAGAAAAAATAAGCGCCACCACCGATAGCCAACAAGGCCACAACGGCGATGATGATGATCATCATTTTTTTCTTTTTACCTGAATTGTCCAATTCTAATTGATTTTCTTTTGCTTCTTCAGCCATTAGCAATTCCTTAAACGGTAACTCTTTAATAAACCCTAATATATCGTTGATTTCATCATGATTAAACGCTTTTCTTTATTTATGCGTAGTAATCAACGCCTGTTGCTGAAGCTTTGTACAAATTTGCCCCAGACATCACAGTTTGTTCATCCGCGATGTCATTTTCATTAACCCCTGCACTTTGACGACCATTGCCTGTTTCGTCTTGCTCAGAGGCTTGCTTGTCGCGTTGCTCGATGTTGGCATCACCAACATCCACACCACTTTGCGCTAGCATGTCTTTCAACTTGTCCATATTTTGTTCTAAAGCTTCTTTTGCTTGCTGGTTTTGCACGACAAAATTTACTGCCGCTTGTTCATTCTGTAAATTTAAGCGCACCTGCATGCTACCTAATTCAGGAGGATCAAGGCGTATTTCTAACTGCTTGATCTTCTGATTAATCATCACCATGACTTTATCTTTTACCGCATTCGAAAAATCTTTACGATAAATAGCGATGGTTTCACTATGAATATTGCTAGCGGTTTTAGCTGACTGTACAGACATAGAATCGGCATTAGCTTTTGCAACAATATTTTGGATCACTTGTTCTTCTGCAAAAGTCGTTTGTTGATTTAAGGTGCTCGCTTTCATCTCGTTGCTATGTATGGTTTGACTCACTTTTTGCTCAATAAATGATGTCGCTATTTTTTCTTCTGTTTGTGCATTAGTAATCGCGGCTTTTTTCTCACTAATCACTTCTTCAGGCAGTATTTTCGCTTGTTCATTGGCTTGAGCTTGGCTCTGCTGTGATTGATTTAAGTGAGATTCGCCTGACTGTGATTGCCCTTGACCCATTTGAGCATTATTTTGCATCACACTTGCTGTCGCTTGGTTAATTACTCTGTCAGCCGAGCGCATGTTGTTGTCTGTTACTTTAGCTTCATTTGCTCTTACGTCACTCGCATTAACTTCAGCAGATTTTTGTTCGTTAGCTTGACGTTCAACAGTAGACGTTAATATGTCACTCGATAGTTCTTTTAACGCTTCTTTTGATTGCGCTGTATTTTCAGATTGCTGACTATTTTTTGCAGTATTGCCATTCTCTAACGGTATACTCTCTGCACTCGCACCATTTTGTGTAATTTGCTGTGCTTGAGCGTTTGTACTTGTATTAGCATTTGCAGCAAGCTCATTATTTTCACTCGACAAAGTAGCCCCTTGCCCTGATGCACTTTTCTCAGCTAATTTTTGAGCGGCTAGTTCTTTTTGACTCAGTGGTTCATCGACAGCAGGTTTTGCATCCTTAAGATGAGCAATATTTTCTCCGACGGCACTTTTCAGCTCAGTTAATGAAGCAACGCTTTTATCAACTATTTCAGCAGCCGTTTGTGTGGTTGAATTTTTACCCGCAGTTAACTGTTCATTCGCTTGAGCCGCTTTAGCATCTGAACGGGTATTTTTTTCGACAGATGATTCATTAGATAAATCACCTTTTAACTGTTCAAGTGCTGACTTTTCAGCAGAATGACCCGTATTGGTATTTGATGATGCGCCATCTTTCATTGAGTTTTCTAATGCGGTTTTTACTTCACTTTCGCTCTTACCAGTCAATTCTTCCAACAGAGCACCATTTTTCAACACGGTATCGCTATAAGCAGATTCAGTGATATTTTTCGCATTATCCGTTAATTTAGGATCCGAATGCTGGGTCGAAACCCCATCTGAAGCAACAATAAAAGATAATAACTGTTTGGCAATATCAAAATCTTCAGTTGCTTGATTATCAATAGAGCTTTCATTTTCTGTATTGATTTCATTGTGTTGACTCTTGCTCACCTGAGTATCAACTGAATCAACCAGTTTACCTTTAGCATCAGCCGCACTTTGCTCAGCAGTTTGTTCATTTGCAAGAGCTTGATTATTTTCTTTCGTGCTCACTTGTGAGTTATTTTTGATGTCGTAACCACGCGACTCTGCACGTTCAATGGAAGATTCTTGCTCAGCACGGTTGGAAGAGTTGCCACTTTTTTGCGGATCATTGCCGCTTTTCGATTGTTGGTGTTTTGCCATGACATCGGAAAAATTGCTATTGGCTTGATACTCACTGTCTTTTCCATAGCTCTGTGAACCAATGTTTTCAGTGCCTTTCGATAAATCCATAGCTAAAATATTTACTTGTGACATAATTCAACCTTAGAAAAAATGATCAGTTTTTAATTTATCTAACTGCTTTAATGTGAAACATTGCAAAAGTCATTCCATATAAATATATCGTGCAAATATTCCTTTCAAATATAAGTGCCGTTAAGAGCAGATAGTGTTTTAATAGGTTGCCCGTCTTCTAATAAACTGCTGAGTCGCAATTTCATCAAACATTTGCTGTTCTTGTTTATCTGCTTTTACGCGCATTGCTTTTAGTTGTTTATCTCGTAAATGTTCGACCGCTTGTACTTTTCTGCGCTGAACTAACCATTGTTGTTTGCGTTTTTCAAACATAACCTTGGTTTGTTGAATGGCGATTTCTACTTGCTCTGACGCATTATCGAGTTTGGCAATAAATGCATGAAAATGGCGATAGGTTGCACTGTCTATCCCTTGTAATGAACGCGCATCTAGCCGTTTCATATATTCCAAGCGATAATCTCCAACGCTTTGTAAA
>DAINNQ010000288.1:0-3968 GCA_036735825.1 Alteromonadaceae bacterium
GTTGTAAAGCAAAAATTAAGTTAATTTATTTTAAAAAAGCCTGACGAAAATAATACTTAAACATTTCGACATCGTTAGGGTTAATGAAATTTAAATGTACATCTAGTAATTTTTCATTACTGTTTTCTGCACCTAAATGCTGATTAACCTGTTCAATAAAGGCAATGGTATCCTCGTTTTTGGTACACATTAAATGCCCTAAAACATAGGCAGGAATTGATTCTATTTCATAAGATCGAACATTGATGTTGGCAATAAAAGTAAATACTTGTTGAGGGTACAAAAGGGCAAATTCAGCACGACCTTTAGCAAACATGTTGATAATGCCGATGTCTGATTCACCTCCGTAACGAATGGTTTTATTTTGGTCTGGCAGCTTAGCTAAAATGTCATCTAAAATATCACCGTAAGAGTTTTGTTGTGTAATGATGATTTGTGAATCTGGTTTTTGAGCAAAGAGTTCACTTAGGTTAATCCGCTGATTAGGCGAATTTGCGCCTAAAGGCTGAAATTCTGTTTTTTGATATAAACGCCAACCCAAAAATAAATTGATGGGTTTGCTAAAAATATATTTGTCTAATCTCTCTTGCGTTTTAATTCTGTTAACGACGCAAATGCTTTTCCCTTCATCCATAAATTGCAAAGAACGTTTTGACGTCATGTACTCAAATTTAATCAAAGGGTGTTGTTTTTCTAAAGCGAATAAATTGGTAGAAACGCTTAGATTTCCATATCCGTTGTTACTTTTTAGTGCTTGAAAGTCTACTAAATTGTCTGTGTGGATATGTATGCTATCTGCAAAAGCAGATATGTTAAGCATGGCAATCAGTAGAGCGATTAACAATTTAGATCGAGTATAAGGCATAAGCTCGCTACGTTTTAAGTGTATACAAAGCAAGTATAGCAAAAGCGTAGCGCGTGAAAAGACAGTGTAACTAAATCTCTACAACTGTTTAGAGGTTAGATCGGTAAAGCGAGTTAGTCGTCTTCGCTCACGTGCGCTAATACCATATCCGTATAATCAACCATGCCCACAATTTGATTGTCAGCTACAACGGGAGCCGTATGCACGCCAAAACGCTCAAATAAACGAGAGCAATATCTTACGTCCATAGCTGCAGGTACGGTTAAAATCGGTTTTGCCATGATTTCATATAAGTTCACGCGCTCAGGTGAGCGGTCTTTGGCGATCACTTGTTTAGCAATATCTGCTAACATCACTAAGCCATATTCATCATTTTCATGGCGTTTGTTGATGATCAAAGCCTTTACATTGTGTTTTTGAGCTAATTTAATACCTTCGGCAACGGTTAACATACCATCGGCAAATTGATAACTGGTATTGGTCATCGCATCTTGAACTTGCACTAGTTTGTGACTCATAATTCTTCCTCAATCTTACCTTTTAATCGTTCTACCTGATGGGCGACACCAACCGCGTCTTCTACATCAATTTGAATGGCAATCCCTTTCCCTGATTGTTCGTCAAAGCCTCCCGTTTTAGCAATGCGTTCAAGAACTTTACGCGCTAAATGTTCTTCGACGACAAATAGCAAAACGTCGCGTTGCGTTTCTAGTTGCATACCAAAAAACGTACGTTGTCGTTTGATACCTTCACCGCGTGCGTTGTTAATAATGGTTGCGCCAGTGGCACCCGCTTTGCGCGCTTCTTTCATTACCGCTTCTGTAGAGTCGTCTTCAACAAAAGCAATGATCAATTTAAATTGCATATTGTTTACCTTTTATTATGTTTTGTTTTCACCGTTTTCGTTTGTGTTAATTGTGCATAAGCCATGACAGCAATGATAGGAAATAAACTGGCAAAAGCGATTAAACCAAAGCCATCAATTAATGGGCTCCTGCCAGGAATGGTACTGGCAAGCCCTAAACCTAAAGCAGCAACTAATGGCACAGTCACCGTTGATGTTGTTACTCCGCCTGAATCGTACGCGAGCGGGATGATCATTTTTGGGCAGTAAATCGTTTGAATAACCACGACGATATAACCCACAATAATGTAATAATGGATAGGGTGACCAACGACAATTCGATAGCTTCCTAATGCGATCCCAATAGCTACGCCGATTGCTACTGAAATTCGTAAATTGTTCGCATTTATCGCTCCACCAGAGACTTCTTCGGCTTTTAAGGCGACGGCAATAAGCGAAGGTTCGGCGATTGTCGTACTAAAACCAATGGCGGCAGCAAAAATATAGACCCAATAATAATCATACCAAGCGCCAAGTGTTAATTGATTTTCGCCAAAAATAAAGCTTGGTGCGGTCAGTTGTTCTGCCATCATTTTTCCTAAAGGAAATAATGCTTTTTCCAAACCGAGAAGAAATAAAGCTAAGCCAATCAGAACATAAAAAAATCCAAAACCTACTTGTTTGATTTTAGGGATAGGTTTACGGATCACTAACAGTTGAAATACCAAAATAATTGAAATAATTGGCAAAACGTCAACAACGGTTGATTTTAGTGTCTGTAAAAATTCGATGAATAATGTCATTTAGCCACCAATGATCATGCCGTAAGCCATAACAAATACCATGGGGGTGAGCGAAGCAAAAGCGATCAAACCAAAACCATCTATCATTGGGTTGCGACCTTTAATTGAAGAGGCAAGCCCTACGCCGAGTGCGGTGACAAGAGGAACCGTAATGGTTGAGGTGGTAACGCCACCTGAGTCGTAGGCAATACCAATAATCCATTTGGGAGCAAACGCCGTCATGATCACCACCATAATATAGCCACTGATAATTAAATAATGGATTGGCCATCCTTTAATGATTCGGAAGACACCAATGACGATAGCAAGCCCTACTGATAACGCGACAGTAAAACGTAAACCATTTGCATATTCGCTTTGTGCTGCAACAGATTCCGCAATGATCCCACCGGTTGCTGCCACATGAGCTGCTTCTTTTGCAACAGCAATTAACGATGGTTCAGCAACGGTTGTTCCAAAGCCTAAACAAAACGCAAAGGTTAATAGCCACCAAATACTCCCTTTTTTCGCAAAAGCTTGTGCCATTGACTCACCAATGGGGAACAGTCCCATTTCCAGTCCATAGATAAAAAAGGTTAAACCTAAAACAACAAGGATTAAGCCGATAAAGATATCGCTTATATTTGGAAGAGGTTGTTGAAGTACAATAAATTGGAAAAACGCAATCACCAAAATAATAGGCAGCAAATCTTTGCAACTACCGATAAGAGATTTAAAAAAGGCGATCAGTTGGCTTTGCATAATTCCCTATATTTTGTGGTTAATAGCTACTTTTAATTTGATGAATGTCATTATTTTTTTGAAACTGAGACCAGTATAAATAAATGAAAATAGCGTTTATTGATAAATATCAATAAACGCTACTTTAGCAAGAAAATGAGAAAGGTTATTTCGCTGTGTTACAGATAATTGCAGGTTTAAAATTTAGTTAAATCGGCTTAAACAAAAGGGGCTGATGTCGATATCAGGGTTTTCATTATCGAATATTTGTCCCACCAATTTGCCAGTGATTGCACCTAACGTTAACCCTAAGTGCTGATGACCTAATGCTAAAGTAATATTAGGATGTTTTGGCGCTTTACCAATAACAGGTAACGAGTCAGGTAGTGAAGGCCTAAACCCTAACCAACCTTGGTGTTCAATCGTTTCAAACTTTGCCAGATCAGCAACAATATACTGGGCATTTTTATGCAGCATGGTTGCTCGCTTCATGTTGGCTTTTTGTTTTAACCCTGCAAATTCTACCGTGCCTGCTAATCGTAAACCGTGCTCCATAGGAGTAATGATGAATTTTCTTTCAGCAGAAGCAACTGGTCGACTAAGGGTATTCAAAGTATTTTCTGCCATATCTAAACTGTAGCCACGTTCACCTTCCATCGGCAGTTTATAACCTAACTGGGCAAGCAGTTTTTCCGACCAAGCACCTGTGGCGATCACTAACTGATCACAAGATAAC
>DAINNQ010000289.1:0-3965 GCA_036735825.1 Alteromonadaceae bacterium
ATACTGAATCATCAAACTTATTTTCTTTCGCTAATTCAATTAATTTTTGGTAATAATGACGTGAAATTTCTCGTCCTTTAGGGTGAGAGAAATACAAGCTCCCTAAACGAGAATACAAACCTCTAAAGCCGTTTAATATTAATAAATAGATTGAATTGCCTGAAGCGACAACCAACTCTTTATTCAATTGGTAATCAAATTCTGCAAACGCTTCACCCGTATCTTCAATTTCATTAAACGCTTGTAATAACTCGATTGTTTTTTCAGGATTATTTTTAATGGCTCCGCGCACATAAATTGCGCTGATATTGGTACGAGCAGACATTAAATTATCCACCAAATCAGGAATACCTTCTTGATCTAACTGTGCCAGCGTTTCAAGAATATTAAGGCTTGATGTTTCCCAAAAATTATTCACTTTGGTAGGTTTACCATGTTTTATCGTTAACCAGCCATCACGAGCTAAACGCTGTAAAACTTCTCTTAACGTTGTACGGGTAACCCCTATCAATTCTGACAGTTCCCTTTCTGCGGGAAGAATAGATCCAGGTGGAAAACCACCATTCCAGATAGACTCAACAATGTACTGCTCTGCAAAACCTGCTGGACTGTGTGCTTTAATGACCATGAGTCTCCACGCAACTAGTTATTTATGAATTAGTAGAAACTGATTGTACCAGAAGATTTTCTCTGCACAAGCCAGTAATATGAATGTTGAATTTATTCTAATTTACAAGCCAAGTTTTAATGCTTAAACTAAGGTGGAACGTAAATAATTAATAATAACTACAATAGATTACTGTATAACATTGTAGTACCTATTCAAAAGGTCCAATATGCAACAATCATTTATGAGTGCTTTTTATAAGAACTTTCTCGGGAACTCTCCTGAGTGGTATAAATTGTCAATTATCGCTTTTCTCATTATAAACCCAATAATTTTCTTTCATATCAACCCTTATTTTGCGGGTTGGGCATTAGTTATTGAGTTTATTTTTACACTTGCTATGGCGCTAAAGTGTTACCCACTGCAGCCTGGGGGCTTATTGGCGATTGAAGCAGTCGCTATGGGAATGACCACACCAAGCAAAGTAATGCATGAAATGGTGCTCAATTTTGAAGTGATTCTTTTATTGATTTTCATGGTTGCCGGTATATATTTCATGAAAAACCTTTTACTATTTTTGTTTACCAAAATAGTAACCAAAGTTCGCTCAAAAACATTAGTATCACTATTGTTCTGTTTTTCAGGCGCTTTTCTTTCAGCATTCCTTGATGCACTGACCGTAATTGCAGTGATCATCAGTGTAGCGGTTGGTTTCTACTCTGTTTATCACAAAGTTGCTTCAGGAAAAGAAGTTCATCATAACCACGACCATACCTCTGACAATGAAGTGGGTGAATATTCTCGTAATGATTTACAACAATTTCGCGGATATTTACGTAATTTATTAATGCATGCTGGTGTTGGTACTGCACTTGGTGGTGTTTGTACTATTGTTGGTGAACCGCAAAATTTAATTATTGGTCAACAGGCTGGCTGGGAGTTTGTCGAATTTGCCATCCGTATGTCTCCTGTCACTATTCCTGTTTTTATTTGTGGAATGATCACCTGTGTATCACTAGAAAAATTAAAATGGTTTGGCTATGGCGTTCAATTACCAGAAAATGTTCATACTATTTTGAATGATTTTGATATTGAAGAAAGTAAAAAGCGTAATAAAAGTGATAATGTGAAGCTTGTTATGCAAGGTGTTATCGCTATTTGGTTAGTTATCGGTTTAGCATTGCATTTAGCACCTGTCGGTATGATTGGCTTATCAGTTATCATACTTGCAACGACCTTTACAGGTATTACTGAAGAGCATCAAATAGGGCACGCTTTTGAAGAAGCACTGCCTTTTACCGCCCTTCTTGCTGTATTTTTCGCCGTTGTTGCCGTTATTGTTGACCAGCAGTTATTTACACCTGTTATTACTTGGGTATTAACGTTTGAAGGTAATATGCAACTTGTAATGTTCTATTTAGCCAATGGCCTATTGTCTATGGTCAGTGATAACGTGTTTGTGGGTACGGTTTATATTACCGAAATTCAAAAAGCATTAGTTGCAGGTGACATTACTAGAGATCAATTTGATTTACTCGCTGTGGCAATCAATACTGGTACCAACTTACCAAGTGTTGCAACGCCGAATGGTCAAGCTGCGTTCCTATTCTTACTAACATCAGCAATTGCCCCGTTAATTAGACTATCATACGGTAGAATGGTGGTTATGGCCTTACCTTACACCATTGTTTTAACAATCGTAGGTATGTTGGCTATTTCATCTGGTTGGCTTGAAACTAAAACAGATGAATATTATGAGTCTGGCTTAATTCAGCATCATACTGGTGAAAATAAAGCAGCACCTTCTGGGCATTAATATAAATGTTATATATAAAGCCTTAAGTTAAATGCTTAAGGCTTTTTTATTTCAAATTTTTACAAAAAGTGTGAAACTTATTTTCTTTTTACACCCTCTTAATTTTTAATCATTTTTAACCGTCAGGAACTCCAGTGAAATTTTTAAGTGAATTAACTCAAAATAAACACGCGTGGCAATTATTAGCATTAAGTGCATTAGTGCTAGAGTTAACCGCGTTGTTTTTTCAATACGCCTTAGACCTCAAGCCTTGCATTATGTGTATTTACCAACGAGTTGCAATTTGGGGAGTGTTTTTTGCGGGTGTGGTCGGAAGTATCTCTTATCAGTACCTTTTTGGGCGAATTGTAAGTTATATCTTATGGGCAACTGGAGCAATTTGGGGATTATTAATCGCTTTAGAGCATGTAGAGATGCAAAGCTCAACTATGTCATTTTTATTTAGTTGTGAATTTGTGCCAAACTTTCCTACTTGGGCACCGCTTCATGAATGGATACCTGCTCTATTTGCAGCAACAGGCGATTGTGGAGATATTAATTGGCAGTTTCTAGGATATAGCATGCCTCAATGGATGGTTGTTGTTTACGCTGTTTATAGTGCACTATTTTTAGT
This sequence comes from Alteromonadaceae bacterium, assembly GCA_036735825.1. Lineage (GTDB taxonomy): Bacteria > Pseudomonadota > Gammaproteobacteria > Enterobacterales > Alteromonadaceae > DAINNQ01. Next base: position 3,037 of record DAINNQ010000289.1, read on the forward strand.
TGTAATACTTTCTCGACTATTCAAAAAGAAATCCTTATAACGAAAACACCAACGATAACGAAAGCGATAACGAAAGCACTAGCGAAAGGGAAAATTGTTAGTAAACGAAATTATCAGGTTTCTTTAGCATGAAATATTAGAAAGCCGTTAAATCAATTAACGGCTTTTTTATTTTACAATGGCTTAAATCAGTTTAAGTGGCTAATCGAAGAATGAGTGTTAATTAAACATACTTTTCATACTGTCTGCAAAAGCAACAAATTTTTCTTTAATCGTCCGCTTAACTTTAATGCTAATAGCTCCAAAAATACAGAAACCTTCAATGGTGATTGTTGGTGCATTTCTATCGGCGATTGATGGGGCTTTATTATCAACACCACCAAAAATACAAAAAGCTTTAGATACAACATTAATATTTTCGGGAATATAAATATTGTCACCGCCAAACAAGCAAAAAACTTTTAATTTAGTTCTGGCATGCGAGAAGCGAGCTTCACTAAAATCAATGTCGCTACCACCAAAGATACTCACTGAAAATAGTTCTTTAGCAACCGTCCAATGACCGCTGCGATTACTGCCACCAAAAATATTAATTAAATAATCCGTTTCTTCACCATCGATGGGGGAAACTGTCGCAAAAAAATCACGCTTTTTATTTTCTACGTATTCTTTGTCTACGTGCAAATCGAGATCTTTAGCTAATTGAGCAATTTCATTATTGTCATTACTGGCCATAGCGATATCAAGCCGTCTTTCAAAAGCTTCAAATGATAATTTTCCATGGCTATAATTCATTATCAGCTGGTCGATAACCTCTTCCCTAACCGACTCAATAGGTCTATCTTCAATAACAACGGGCATGTTCTCATCCTTTATGACATTTTTTGTTAATTTGTATCATTAAGCAAAGCTTGCACCATGATTTTTAT
>DAINNQ010000290.1:0-3945 GCA_036735825.1 Alteromonadaceae bacterium
CTTTATGCTGCTGTTCGTTATTTAATGGGGTACTTTCTAGTAAACCTAGCATGCCTAGAACGCCGTTCATTGGGGTTCTTATTTCATGACTCACATTGGTGATAAACTCACTTTTACTCTTAGAAAGCGCAATAAGTGATTGTGCTCTATCTTCTGCCACTATGGTGATAAAACCAATAACAATAGCTAACCCTGCTGATATCATGACACTCACCAAAATGATCTCTATATCGCTAGAGAAAAAAATCGTCCCTCTCAGCTCGGTCATTTCTACAATGGTAAAAATAAAATTACCCAACATATTAATGGCTAGGCAAATGTTGATAAAAATGATTTGTTTAGGGTAATGCAGCTGACTACCTTTATTGAGCATGTAAATCATCATGATATATAACAAACCAAAAATCACACCGAGCGTGGCAACACGAATATGGCTGTTAATTTGTAAAAGATAAAAGGCAACAGAAAAACCAATACCAAGAAGGTAAAGCACTAAGAAATAATTATAGTGATTCTTAACTTTTAATAATTTTTTTAAACTGATTTTTAAGAATAGTAAGGTGCTAAAAGCGATAACGTTTGATATGCCTGCAGCCAAACCAATATCAAACGGGGCAATTAATGAATAACTAAACGACTCTAATGAAAGGCATAGCCCAAACCCCAGTAATTCTTTACTACCTGAAAGTTTGGGATTACTTAACCAAAAATAAAGGGTCAACAAAAAGCACAGTAAACCTTGCCCTCCAAGTAAAAAGTATGAAGTATTTACGTCTAACATAGTGCTAGTGAACACACGCAAGTGAAGTTAATTATCATCATCTTTTTGATAGTCGTTACATCAGGTAAATTAAGCAATTAATATGAAAGTTCATTTAAGTTTAATTAAAAGATTGAGTTAAGATTGTGGTTCATAAAAGATGAGATGACAAATATTTTCTGTTTATTTATGAATTATATAGCGATAATTAGCGGATAAGATTTTAGAAAGGATTATTATGACTCAACAGCAAAGTTACCCTATTGGAACCTCTGGTCAACCATGGGGAGCGACCGAACGTGAACTATGGTTATCGCAGCAAACGATTAAGCGTAGTTATCAAGAGCAAGTGATTACTAAGATAAACGCGTTAAAATCGCGATTTGATATCAGCCAATATGGCGCCTTATCAATAGATGAACAACGTTATCCGCTTTTTGTTATCAAGACAGTTAATTTCGATACAAACAAGAAAACCGTGCTGATCACCGGTGGAGTTCATGGTTATGAAACCAGTGGTGTTCAAGGGGCGTTATCTTTTGTTGATAAATTTGCACAGCAATACAGTCAGCATTTCAATTTAGTGATTGCCCCATGTGTTAGTCCGTGGGGCTATGAAACGATCAATCGATGGAATCATAATGCCATTGATCCGAACCGTTCATTTTTCCCAAATAGTCCAGCACAAGAATCAGCGGCATTAATGGCGATGGTGGCAGAACTGGATGGCGAAATAATCGCTCATTTTGATTTACATGAAACAACTGATACGGATAATTCAGAGTTCAGGCCTGCATTAGCTGCGCGTGATGCGAAAACGCATGACAATTGGAATATTCCCGACGGTTTTTATCTGGTAGGTAATTCAACAAATCCGCAAGATGCATTTCAAACGGCGATAATTAACGCCGTTGAAAAAGTGACTCATATCGCACCAGCAGATGACAGCGGTAAATTAATTGGCGTGCCTTTATCACAATTTGGTGTCATTAATTATGCAGCGCGTGATTTAGGCTTATGTATGGGCTTAACCGATGCATTATTTGTGACAACTACAGAGGTTTATCCTGACAGCCCTCGTGTTGACGATGACAACTGTAATTTGGCGCAAGTTGCTGTGATCACAGGTGGTTTAGATCATATTTTAAAGCTAGAAGCAGAAAAATCATAAATTCACCATTGAGAAGAGTGAATTTGTTATTTGAAAAAAACTCCGATCATGGTATTTTTCACCCACTTTTTATTTTGGGAAAATAACCGATGCCAAAGGCAAGTGAAATTAAAAAAAATGCTGCGATAGAGTATAACGGAAAAGTGCTTATCGTAAGAGGAATTGAGCGCTCTGTACCACAAGGTAGAGCGGGTGGCAGTTTATATCGTATGCGTATGTACGATGTTGTAACGGGTCATAAAATTGATGAAACATTTAAAGACTCAGACATGCTAAATTTTGCTGATTTATTGCGTCGCCCAGTCATGTTCTCTTACCTTGATGGTGACGAATATGTGTTTATGGACAATGAAGATTACACGCCATATAACTTAAATAAAGCTGCGATTGCTGATGAAGCGTTATTTATTAGTGAAGACACTGAAGGGTTATTAGTTATTCTTGTTGATGGAGCGCCTGTAGCGATTGATTTACCAGCGAGTGTTGAATTAACCATTGTTGAAACAGACCCGTCAATTAAAGGTGGTTCAGCAACTGCTCGTACAAAACCTGCTGTTTTAACTACAGGTTTAACGATTCAAGTGCCAGAGCATATTTCTACCGGTGATCGCGTGAGAGTGAACACGGAAGAAAGTAAATTTATGGGCCGTGCTGAAGCGAAGTAAACCGCTTAAGTTTGAAAATAAAAAAAGCTTAGTATTTTAAAAAAAGAGAATATATTCAAAGCGAATGTATTCTCTTTTTTATATGTTTTTTATCAAGCTCAATTGCTATTGTGTTTGTAGACGTCAAAATTCATTTCTTCAACTTTAAACCTTCCTAGTAATGCTGAAACGCTAAATAATGCGATCACTTGAAAATACAGGCTATTAATTAAAATTTCTGCAAAATTATAGCCATAAATATTCACCCATGAATGCACCATTAAATATATCGAAGCAAAGATACTGATAAAAGTGAGTGAATGTAGCACAAACTTGGTTTGCTTATTCCGCTCGTTATTACTGATGTAAGGATCGCGTTTCTTTCCATATAAGTTAGTCAGCGCTAAGCCGATAAATAGAATGTTAGCGAGCGATACTGATGCAATTTTGATAATCGTATCAAAAGTGAATGTAAAATCACTGACGTATAGTTCAAAAAAGATATAGCTGAAATACACAGCAAAGGCAGTATAGACATAAATAGGAGAAATAAATTGAAAAAGGCGACGAGGTAGCAGTTCTGCTTTTCTGTTGGTTTGTGTGTTTTGTTCACGCATTAATTTTAAATGTTTATAACCTAGTAACTCTAATAAAAACAAAGGGATAAATTGTAAAATACCAAATAAAAGTGGGATGTCATCGAGAATATTAAGATAGTTTTCATGATCAGTGATCACTAAGGTAAAGTACAAAAATAGCACGATACCAAGAAAGGCGATGAGGTAGTTTAGGTATTGATAACCCAGCTTAATGGTTTTTATTCGTTCAGTAGAAATAGGGTACAACTTTGGGTATTCGTTTTCAGGGCAATGAGATAAAACAAAGTCAATGCGGTGAACAACTTGGTTAGGATAATAATACGATAAAAACCAAATTTGGCTTAAAAGCACCAAACATATCATTACAGTAGTAAGCATAATTTTTCCTTAAATTCTAAAGTTTGTATTGGTTTTATTTTTATGACGTTTTATTACTCATGACGTTAGCAAAAATGATCCTAATTTCTGAATCTGTTGCTCCTGCTTCTTTTAAAACATCGATAGTTTCTGTCAGTTTCTCAGTTACCCAGCTATTTAAATCAAAATGGCAATGATCTTTGGCTTGCGGGTGAATAAAGGTTCCTCGATAACCTTTTGTTTGAATAATGGAGTCTCGTTCTAATAATCGATAAGCCTTTGCCACCGTTTTTGTGTTTATGTCTAAATCATTGGCTAACTGCCGAATTGACGGTAAAGCATCGCCAGCAGTTAAGTGGTTATGACTAACGGCGCTTTTAATTTGCTCGACTAATTGAGCAAATATTGGCGTTG
>DAINNQ010000291.1:0-3940 GCA_036735825.1 Alteromonadaceae bacterium
GTCGACGTAGTTTTCGTCGCTTTATCAGTAACAAGCAAAGTGTGTTTTTAGTTGCCCTATTAAACGATGAAGTTATTGGTTATTTGTTAACCATTTTTCATCGCGGCACGCGCTTAGCGCGTTTATATTCCATGGCGGTTTCTCCAGCACACAGAGGATTTGGCGTGGCACGCACTTTAATGGAAAAAGGTGAAGCGGCAGCACAAGAAAAAGGGGCGTTATATTATCGTTTAGAAGTGAACACCCAAAATCAATCGGCGATACATTTGTATCATTCGCTGGGTTTTAAAGAATTTAAACTGATTAAACAATATTATGAAGATCATAGTGACGCATTGCGTATGCAAAAACGCATTCGTATTTATCATCGTCCTGCGGTTCATACCGCAATTCCGTGGCTGAAACAAAACACACCATTTACCTGTGGTCCCGCGTCATTAATGATGGCATTGTCCGCGCTGAAAAATAATTATCAAACAAGTTTAGAAGAAGAACTAGAAATATGGCGTGAAGCAACAACAATTTTCATGACTTCAGGCCATGGCGGTTGTCATCCTTTAGGATTAGCACTTGCGGCTAATGCGCGAGGATTAGATGCCCATGTTTGGATAAATAATGCTGAACCTTTATTTGTTGACGGTGTGCGTAGCGACGAGAAAAAACACGTTATCACAACGGTACATCATCATTTTGTCGAGCAGGCTCGTCAGAAAAACATGGTCATCCATTATGAAAATATTACCGCGGATAAGATAAAACAAGCGTGTGATGAAGGCGCCGTGATCATTGTACTCATCAGCACTTATCAATTAGATCGGAAAAAAGCACCGCATTGGGTAGTGGTCAGTGGCTATGATCAAGGATGTTTTTATTTACATGATCCTGATCCTGATGAACATCAACAAGATCAAATGGATTGTCAGTATGTTCCAATCGCTCATCAAGACTTTGAGCGAATGTCAGTATTTGGTGCAACCCGAATGCGAACGGCGATTATTTTGCGTAAACCTGAAATTGATCGTCAGTAAAATATGAAATTTTAAAGTGAAATTTTAAAGTGCGCTTTGTGGATGAGTAGATTATAGTTTAAAGATACTTTATGAAATAATCGAGTAATTCTAATTTGAAACAAAGAGTTAGTTTGAATAAAGCATTCGAGTTAAAAGATACGTGGTTGTTATATTTAATACTGTTTTTCAGCTACTTTATTGTTGGCCATTTTTTATCTTTCATTTCTTTTCAAAGTCAAATTGTCCCTATTTGGCTACCTGCAGGTATAGCACTTGCAGGTTGCTACTTATGGTGGTGGCGTTTTTTTCCTGCAGTATTTTTCGGTTCGTTTATTTTTAACTGCTCTGTTACACCTGATTTCACTTTAGCTCAGATATTAAGTGAGCCAGGCTTCCAAAACTTACTTATCTCTTCAGGTGCAATGTTACAAGCCATTGTAGGTGCTGGTTTATTGCGGTATTGGTTAGGTAATCCAATTGTGCAGCACAAAGGACTAAATAGCTTACTTTTTGTTTTTATTGTTGGCTTAGTTGTTAATCTTATTTCAGCCAGTATTGGAGTATTTTCACTTAGTACGTTTAACCCTTTGTATGACATCGCTAATTACCAGCTAAACATGACGTTTTGGTGGTTGGGGGATTCGCTTGGCGTATTATTAGCAACACCGTTAATCTTAAGTTTACTGCATTATAAACAAGCAGACGCTAGTCAGCGTAAAGTTAATCAATTACTGATTTCGGTGATTTTATTGGTATTTTTTATCGTGTTTGCCATTACGAAAATTTTTGTCACCAATTCAGACATAAATACTAAATCGATTGTCAAACAGCAGGTTAAGGTGATGGAAAATGGTATTTATCGACAAATTGATATCGCTATTAACGAACTTAAAGCGCTTGCCGCCTTTATCCAAAATAACGCTAGTCTCGACAAGGTGTCATTCGAGCAATTTGTTTCTGGGCTTAATAAAAAATCTGATAGTGTTGTTGCTATGTCTTGGAATCCGCTGATCCAACAAAATGAACTTCAATCAAATCAAACACAATTGCGCGAAATTTATCATCAGCAAATTAGCATTAACGGTACGCCACTTGCAGCTGTCGACCCTGTTGTTTATGTTAAGTATATTTATCCGGAAAAAGTTAATGAAAAAGCCATTGGGTATAATGTTTTTTCAAACCCGTCACGTAAAAAAACGATTATGGCGACGATAGAGAATTATCAGCCTAAAGCTACACCAATTATTCATTTAGTGCAAAAAGAACACCCCGAACCTGCATTTTTAATATTCTTTCCTGTGTTTGAAGATGTCAACATCTTAAATCATGAAACAATTAAACAACTGAAAGGCTTTGCAACAGCGGTTGTTGTAGTTGAAAAACTGATTAATGCCGCTATTGGTGAACAACAAAAGCAGTTGTTCTTTTATGAATTTTTTGAAGAAAACCAAACGCAAAGTTTCGCTAGTAATATAAATGACAGAGCAAATGTTTTATTGAAAGAAGATGATGTCTTTTCTTATAGTTTTGACGTTGCAGGTACCCTTTGGCAGATAGAGTTACATTCAAACAAAAGCTTTATTAATCAGCAAAAAAACTTGGGATTTCTCAATTTATTTATTCTGTTAGTGATCATTGTTGTGATTATAACGACTTCGCTATTATTGATGCATAATCGTCAGCTAATGCTAGAGCAAGTGGTAAAAGAAAGAACATCTTCTTTAGAGCTTGCAGTTAAAGAGGCTAATCAAGCAAATTCAGCCAAAAGTCAATTTCTCGCTAACATGAGTCATGAAATACGTACGCCGATGAATTCAGTGATCGGTTTTTCAAAGCTTGCTAAAGACTCAAACGACTTAGTTGAAATTAAATCGTACTTAGAAAATATTGATGTCTCTTCTGATCTGTTAATGCACATCATCAATGATATTTTAGATATTTCTAAAATAGAGTCAGAAAAGCTAGTGCTGTCTAATGAAATCATTGATTTACATTTAGTTTTTGAACGTATTCATCGTTTATTTGAAGCGAATGCTCGAGCTAAAGGGCTTATTTGGGAGTATGAAGATAACATCCCACGCGATATCTATTTTAAAGGTGATCAAACGCGTATTGAGCAAGTGTTAATGAATTTGTGTGGCAACGCACTGAAGTTTACCGAACAAGGTCGGGTAACTTTTGTTGCCGAACTTATTCATCGCTCAAAGCATGAAGCAAAGATAGCTATTCGTATACAAGACACGGGCATTGGCATCTCTCCTGAAAATATCAATAAGCTATTTAAGCCATTTACGCAAGCAGATGAATCAACCTCTCGACATTTTGGTGGTACAGGATTAGGGCTGACTATTGCTAAAAAGCTAAGCCAGCTAATGCGCGGAGATATAAAAATATCAAGTATTGAAGGTCAAGGTACGATATTTCGGTTTACATTAACGTTAGATGCGTTCGATATAGAAGCAAAAAATTTAGTAGAGCACCATCAAGCCCCCGAAAGTCAATTAACGGAACCTCCAACTATTTTGCCAAAAAAAGAAGGTCAGAAAGCTGCACAAGACTTGTCTTTATCATCATTAAAAGTGTTAGTTGCTGAAGATAATCGAATTAATCAAAAGTTAATCAATACGGTGCTAACCAAATTAGGGATAGTTGCAGTGATTGTTGAAAATGGACAGGAAGCGGTTGAACAGGTGCAAAAAATGCCATTTGATTTGGTGCTAATGGACTGTCAGATGCCTGTTTTAGATGGCTATGAAGCAACATGTTTGATTCGTGCGATACCGCAATTTGAAAAGTTACCTATATTTGCGTTAACGGCCGATGTAGATATTAAAAGTAAGCAAAGAGCGCAAGAAATAGGTTTTGATAAGCATTTATCTAAGCCATTGAACATTGAAGAACTCACCAAAAACTTACATGAAGTTGTAAAG